>JANQLH010000225.1 GCA_028280735.1 SAR324 cluster bacterium
TATGACTTATTGGGATTGGCTTCTTTCTTCACCGTAGGAGAAGATGAGGTTAGAGCCTGGACAATTAAAAAAGATACCATCGCCGTTGATGCTGCGGATGTTATTCACTCCGACATTAAAAAAGGTTTTATTCGAGCTGAAGTGCTTTATTATGATGATCTAATGACCGCCAAAACCTATGCTGAAGCAAGAAAAGCCGGCACGGTGCGTTTGGAAGGTAAAACCTATCCGGTAAAGGACGGAGATATCATTAATTTCAGATTTAACGTGTAACTTCCTCGTTTCAGTAACGAGGAAGATCATAATCAGTTTTCAAGGGATTCACTTTCGATTAACCGGTCAATATCCTCTTCACTGTATTCCATTTCAACAGTTGGCTCCAAATCCTCCTCGGGCGCTGGCTTATCGGCCTCGTAAACCATTTTATAAGTACCATCAGCCTGCCATACAATCGTAGGCTCCTTTTTCGAGCTGCCTGCCGGAGGATCAACAGATGTGGCTTTGTATAACTCGGATTCAGGAGTGGCATCATATTCAAAATCCGGATCAAATTCAATGGAATCTTCAAACTGCTTTGGCAACAAATCCACATATCTTTTTTGTATGGTCGACACAATCTTGTCTACGTACACGGCAGCAGTCCAGCCGGCTGTCCAGGGTTTCACCAGCTTCACATGTTTATTGTGATCCGGCCCAAACCAGGCAGAAACCAAATAAGGCGTGCCGTTAAATTTTACCACGGCAGCATACGTTTTATACTTGGGATCTGTACCGGTTTTTCCCGCGATAATCTCCTTTGACTTCAAATGAAAACTGGTACCTCCCTTTTCCTGCCGGGCTGCTTTCATTGCAGCAAACACGTCGGTCTCTTCATCCAAAATGAACTCAACGCCTGTTCCATAGCCAACCCTATCGCGGCTTCCCGGGTTATCCGGTTTTATGAAAAGTGTACGATTATTGCGAATGTCCTCATCATCTTTTTCATAAGTCAAAACCTGACCGTACATTTCCGATAATTTGACCAAAGACACCCGATGAGTGCCCAAAGGAACTGAATAATCGCCCAATATTGATTTCTTGTCCGTTCCGGTCAGGTCTGAAAGATACTCCTTAAACAGTTCAATATTAACCAGCCCCCGTACCTGCGGATGGAAATAATACATCTCGGCAAAAAACTCTTCCGGCGGTAATTGTGCATAGTCCGCAATCCAATTATCGTAACGTTGGTGATCATCCAGGGTGAATTTACCCAGCATTGTTCCGGGAAGGCTGCGTTCGTTTAAAAAAGAGTCAACCAGCTCCCAGTTCACAAAGGCAATTCTATCCTGTGAATAGGGATCGTAATGTAGATTTTTGTTTTCATCGTAGTAAAAATGATAAAGGGATGCGACCTCATGGGCAGAAGATTCCCCTGTTAATGATCCTTCCCTGTAAGCCTCCAAACCGGCTTTCAACTTATCGATCTGTTCATTGACATCGGAAACCACACTATGCCAGCGCAGAAACTCCTTATAATCCTGGTCCAATACCTGCGCCGCTTCAAGATAGTGATTGCCTTCATTTAAAGCCAGGTATTTTTCTCTTTTTAATTGTTCAAAAATCAGCTTGTTTTTCAAATTACCAGTCGATACCTTGCCAACAAACTGCTTTCCCTTGTCATCAGTGACTCGATAGAAGTCGATACTTTTCCCCCGGATCAGAAAAGCAAACTCCCCGGGCTTCAAGCTATCATCCTGATAATGTTTAATAATTCGATCTGCTATATTTCTGAATTCATTTTCCGTCAATTGATCGGTCAAGCGATCCAGAAGGTAAACAACTGGTTTATTGATAGATTTTTTCAGTACCGTCCCTATATCCGGATATCGTTCAAATCCGGCTTTTGACTCATCGCAACGACTGTAGTTTTTGGGTGAGTAGTAAGGTCCGCCAAATACTCTATACTTCAAAAAGCACCCGTTATTTAAACGATCTTCCAGTTGCCAGCCATAATCAAAAGCCATTTTTAGTAAAAACGGTTTAAAAGCTGATCCGGGAGAGATCGCCGCTTTTAAATATGATCCCCCGCCAAAGGCAACAACCTGGCTGTTTGAAAGATTTTTCACCAGGGCGGCACCTTTGATGAAAGGCTCTGTCTGCACCAGGGAAAGTAACGGTAGCCCTTTGCTGTCAAATCCGTCGATCCCGACCGAAATAAATTTACCCGGTGCCAGATATTTCAATGAAGCCTTTTTTATCCTTTCCGGAATAACGACCTGCCGATTGCCAATGCGAATACCAAGGTTAACGGTTACCTTGTTGCGCTTTCTACTGACAACTTTGACCCGGTATATCCCGTGTAACTTGGGTCTGATCGATTTTAGCAGAGGAGCACGAGAAGGAATGTAGGTTCCGGTCGCTTTTATCGATAGCTCAGTCTGCTTTTTAAGCAATTCGTACGAAACAAAATCCTGTATTTCCTTAATTAGTGTTGTTTTAACCTTCCCGCCCAGGTTTATTTTTATTTGATCGATAGTTTCACGTCTTAGAACTTCTATATTTGGATTATAACTGGTTTTGGCAATGGTTCCCGGGTTAAAAGGCAACTCACGATCTTTCGCTTTCAGATATACCGTTTTTCGAATCATACCCAAATCAAACATTTGATTTAACACCAGGTCTTTTTTAAATGCTGCCCGTTTCAAAATTCTGTATCTGGAAATGGGATCACGAGCAGCTCCCGGATCATAGTTGGATGGACCGGTCAATTGGCCGACGTAATAAGCAAGCATATTTATTATATCGATTTCCTCATCCGTAAGATGTGCCTTGGTCATATCAATGGGCACCAGTACCTGGTCAATCGGCCGGTTAAATCGTTGAAGCATGAAAGCATTGACACCGTGATACATCCCTGCCGAATAGGTCAGATTTACATAGTCCTCAACGACTTGATCCGAGTTCTCATAAAGCTTGGCCAGGCGAATCGCATTGATCGTCTTCACCAGCTTTCTTTCAATTTGGGAAAGAATACCCGAACGAAACCAAGGATTGTGATTATCATGAGCAAACAGATTTCCCGCTATCTGTTCCAGCAAACCTGACGCTCCCTGGGTATTACCGCCAAAAGTCTGATAAACCGCCCTCAACTTACCCTTCCACGATATTACCTCCATTGAAGCTTCAAGAAATCCCATCCATCCGGAATGTTGAATGCCGTCAAACTCCCCAATTTTGCGGTCTTCCTTGGCAAATAAAATTTTAGACAGAGTGGAAAGATCATGAGCAGATGCTGATATGGTCTGAATATGAAAATCCCTGCTCCCCCCGATTGAACCGAGTTGCTTGTTGTTTCGGTCAATAAATATGGTCGGACTTCGCATCAATCTTTCTTTGGTTTTTCTGGAGAATTTGGAATCGGGAAACAAGCTTCCGTAAGCATTTAACCAAATCAAACCCAAAGTCATTGGGAAGACAATAAATAAAATTAGTGCAGTAATAACAATGTATTTAAGCCTGATATTAACTTTTTTGAGCATTGGTAATGTTCGATTTTTGATTAATTGGCCGTAATTAAACCCAGTAGAGATAAACCCGTAAATTCGATCAAAAAAAAATCTCGACCGATCCTGCAATATGGCTTTAAAACCAAATGATTTTAGAATATTAAACAAACTGCCAGGAAGTGTCTACTGTACGCATCATGCTTTCTTCTCTTTCATACCTTTTTGTACATTCGGATAATTCTGGGCCCGGCAAATCGACATTTTCAACCAGAAAATCGCCAAATCATATCATTTTCACCCATTTTCGATCATTTAAACAGGATCATTGACCGGGAGCTGTAACATTTTTCAAAAACCAAAAGCTAACATATTGTTTTATTTTGACTTTTAACGCATGGCACATTTCTGGCTCTATAAGACAATAACAATTCACACAGCGATTAAAAAAAGGAAAGTCGGATTTAAGAACAACAACATTTGTTAAAGTTAAGTTTAAAGGAGAGATAACAATGAAAAATTCAATCCGAATCAAAAGACGCAATCGAAAAGGTACTGTTTCCTTTAATCCTGATAGAAAATTTATTGCAACTGCAGTTGATGATTTTTTGAAAAAAGGTGGTAAAATTGAGCAATTAAGACCGGATGAATCCAGCTTTAAACACTCCATGAACCGTCACGACGGAAGTCTGGACGCTGATGAATTCCTACTGGGTGGATAATCGCTCAATTTTGCCACGTCAGAATTACCCGAAAAAACACACAGATTAAAGAGATCGCGGTCGGCAATATGTTAAGGTGCTGTAACAACGTCTTACTCCTGGGGGTTGAGAATATTGCCGGCCGTGTTTTTTTTGATCAAATCGATTCCCTTCTTTATCAGCAGCATTCCAAACATCAAATCAGACACATTCCGCCAAAATCGGCCATACTGAACTCAAAGTAATCATTTTTATATCAAATTCGTTTAAATTTCTATAAAAAGCAAATGTAATCAAAATCTTGGCAATATAGCCTTCTCTTAACCAACTGAAATCTCAATCCTTAAACCCAAAATATCTAAAGTCTGCAATTAGGTATGTTTTTCGCTAAGACTGCTACACGTTTTTGCTTCTACTCACTAAATGAACCGGAATAGCCATATGAAAACCAAAGTAACAAAACCGATTCGACGACGTCGACGTCATCTTTCTTTTGATCCCAATAGTCAGTTCATTGCTGAAGCGGTGAAAGAATATCTCAAGGGCGGGGGAAAAATTACCCAATTGGAAGCTCAATCCGAAAGCGGCAGCAAGGACGACTGGTTAAATGTAGATGATACCAAAGAAGCCGATGATTTTTTAAAAGAAATGTAGATCACCCATCGACGCGCATCCAAAAGCGTCATCGCACTCCGATTTTGTTGTTTTCAACGGAAGCTGATTGAGTTATTTTTAACCAGCTTCCAAACGATTTCATTGAATATACCAACAGATCGGAGTAAATCCATGCTGAAAAAAACCTTCTTAAAAGCTTTATCTGTCTTACGGATCTTTCTCCTGCTTTTTTGCGCCACTCTCTTCGCCACATTCCCGCTCACAAGCCCAAACCTAATTGCCGAACCTGCCGGAAAAGCTACTTCATGCGAGTTTACAATCGGTTGGTTGCAAACGAACACTGTCAGTGTGTCGATCTCCTCTTGCAGTTTTGGGGTGGGCTACACAATTCGCACCCACAATGGAAAAGTGTTGGCTTACAATATTGCTTTAAGTGATCTTGTTGCCGGTTTTCCTGATTTGGCAAAAAACATCAAAAACGGTTTTGCCGGCAATGATGCGAGTCTTATGGTGATAGAATAATCTTGGATCTCAGCTTCACTCACCCACTTCATTTGAGGCAAAAGTATGATTAAACAAAGCAGCTTTGAACCCTGCAAATGGGGGAAAAATGCCCATGTGCAAACCTTTTGGCCTACTATTATCGAAAGACACCAACAGATTTCTTACATCCATCAAAGATTAGAAACTGAAGATGGTGATTTTTTAGACCTGGCTTGGTCCGCTTTACCTGTTGGGAATTGTACCAGTCCAATTTTAGTTCTGTTTCACGGTTTGGAAGGATCGGTGGAATCACCCTACATCAAAAGAATTTTCAAAGCAGCGAGGTCGGAAGGCTGGGTTGCGATTCTCATGCATTTTCGAGGTTGTAGCGGGGAGCCCAACAAAAAAATCAGGCGTTATCATTCGGGTGAAACGGCGGATACGGATTTCCTGCTGCATTACCTCAAGAAAAGATTTCCCAGGGCTCCCTTGTTTGCCGTTGGATTTTCACTGGGAGGCAATGCTTTGTTAAAATACCAGGGGGAGAAAAAAGAAAATAGTCCCCTGAAAGCAGCCATTGCTGTCTCTGTGCCTTTCAAACTGGATAGCTGTGCAACAAAACTGGAAACGGGGTTCTCTCGCGTCTATCAGAAATATTTGATGTCCTGTTTAAAAAGCAACATTAAAAAGAAAATGAGTCTGCTCGATTATTCAGACTATATATCCTTGTCGGAGGATCAAATTGATCAACTAAAGACATTCAGAGAATTTGACGAGCACATAACCGCACCCATCCACGGATTCAAAGGTGCCGATGACTATTACGAAAAATGCAGCAGCAGGCAGTATTTAAAAGATATTAAAAACAGGACCTTAATTATCCAGGCCAAAGATGATCCTTTTATATCCGTCGACGCCATACCCGGTAAACAGGAATTATCCGAAGATGTGACTTTGGAACTCAGTGAAAGAGGAGGTCATGTTGGATTCATCTCCGGGGGCGGTCTGTTTACTCCTCGGTATTGGCTGGAAGAAAGAATTCCCCGTTATATCAAAGACCGATTGGCTGACCGCATAGATTAATGTCTCAATCATTTTGAAAGTAAAAAAGTCTCCAACGATCTATAATTCATTGACCGCCCGCTCAATGCGCTGCAATCCCTCTTCCAGAACCGACTTGGAACAGGCGATGTTGATCCTTTCAAACCCGGCTCCGGAAGGTCCGAAAGCAATACCATGATCCAATCCCACCTTGGCTTTTCGGTTCATAAAGTCCTCCAGTTCGGATGGATTCAAACCCAGTTCCCGACAGTCCAACCACACCAGATAGGTTCCTTCCGGCTGAATTACCTTGATTTTCGGGATCTTGCGGGTGAAATAGTCTACCAGAAAGTCAAGATTCTCCTGCATATATCGCAGGAATTGGCCTAACCAGATATCCCCCTCTCGATAAGCAGCCTCCATGGCCACCATTCCAAAGATATTGCAGGTCGGTAAAAATCCCTTACGGGTTGTTTTAAAATTTTCCCTTAGCTCCCGATTCGGAATAATCACCACCGAGGCATGCAATCCTGCCAGGTTAAATGTTTTACTGGGCGCGATACAGGTAATGGAGTTTTGCTCAAATTCCGAAGAAATACTGGCGAAAGGTATGTGCCGATAACCTTTAAATAGAAGTTCGCAATGTATTTCATCGGCAATCATAACAGCATTCTTTTTGAGGACCAGTTCCCCCATTCTTGTGAGTTCTTCTTTCGTCCAAACCCGACCTACAGGGTTGTGAGGGTTGCATAATATCATAGCCTTGACCCTGGACGGCAACACCCCCATTCGATTTTTCGGGCGGAACTGCTTTTCAAGATCTTCGAAATCCACCTGATACCTGTCTCCAACCAGCTGCAAAGGATTGTTGGCAACCTGGCATCCATTGTATTCGATGGCCGACCAAAAGGGATAATACACAGGATCCTGATGGATGACAGTATCCCCGGGAACAGTTAAAGAACGAATCAGGGTGTATAAGGTAGGAACTACCCCGGGTGTTAACTGAACCCACTCCGGTTTGACTTTCCAATTATACAATCGATCAAGACGATTGATGATAGCCTCAACCACCGATTTAGGTTCCGTAAGGGAGTAACCGTATATTTCGTGTTCTGTTCGTCGTCGTAAGGCTTCATTTATTGGTTTTGCAATGGGAAGATCCATATCAGCCACCCACATGGGCAAAACATCGTTGCTTCCAAACAGATAAGCGGATGCATCCCATTTGGCGCAGTCCGTATTTTTTCTGGGGATCACTTGGTCAAAATCATACTGTTCCATAACATCGCCTCTTTACCGAATTCTTGTTATTTTTCACCCTGGTCGGTTTGTAACTCGCGGAGCGGCTCTACAGGTAACCTTGGTGCAGGATATTAATAATAGTTTGTTCGCCTTTGTTCAGACAAGAGCTGACGAACCGTTTCTATAACCCTTTGATGATGAATTGGCGTAAAGCCGGCAGGGTCAAGTTGTGATTTTCTCGAACATCAAATGTTTGGCATCCCAGTTTTTTCGGCCATTCCAACAGCCTTGTTCTGGGGCGGTACATATTTATGAAGTCAAAATTTGCCGTGGTAAAATCCCTGACATCAAATTTTAGATTTCTGGCGATTGTCAGTGCTTTCAAAAAAGCTTCCGGTAAGTTGACTGCAGATCCGAAATTTAGCAAAGCACCGTTTGTCAACCCGGTGACCGACTCAGTCAATATTTTAAAATCTCTGAAGGATGTTTCCCCCAAAGCTGCACCATTGCATGCGGGATGCTGATGAATAATATCACCTCCGATGGCAATATGAACCGTCACAGGGATATTTAATCGATACGCCTGGAAAAACAGGCTTCTTTCCTTATGAGGCAGGTTCATCCTGTCTATCATTTTCCCTACTGCTTCACCATAACCGTAATCAGACGAATATGCCTCGTTGATGGCATCATTAAGCAGTTTTCCGGTTTCCTCAACCATGCCGAAGGTACCATCTTCCAATCCCCGTTCAACATCCTCCGAAGTTTCGCCTATCATCGCCACTTCAAAGTCATGAATGGAAACGGCACCGTTCAAGGCCAGATGATTCACATATCCCCGCTCCATTAAATCGATCAGCACATCCGAACAGCCCACTTTAACCACCGCCCCGCCAAGCATAAAGATGATTTTCCCGGCCTTGTTTTTTGCTTGTATCAACTTATCGGCTATGGAAGAAATCTTATCTGCCTCCCCTGTTGCCACCTGTTGATTCAAGGGTATCATCTGGTCAAGGTTAAACTTATTCTGACGTTCCCGAATAGGGTAGGTGGTAATTTTAGTGAAATCGATCATAGATACTCCTGAAAAATCGGGCTTTTAAATAACTATTCAACAATCCGTCACAATCGTTACTATTTTTTATTTTTAATTTCAGAGCGTTAATCCGTTAAACTCTTAAAACAAAACCTCCGTTTATTTCACCAAAAAGTATGAACCAAATCAAGACAATTAATACGGTCAGGTCACCGGAAAACCCCTGTTTTTAGTGCACCCGGTGATCTGAACGACTTGACGCAAATCCAAGGCAGGCATATAGTTAAAGGTCACTCATTTGAGTGTGTTGATGACCCCGATCCCGGCATATTTGTCTCTGATAAAGCCCCCGGACGTGGTTACCTTGAATTCAATACCTTACGCTACAAAGGATTATCATGGAAAAACTAAAAGTAGGCGTAATCGGCGCAACAGGAATGGTGGGGCAGAATTATATCAGACTACTAAACAATCACCCCTGGTTTGAGGTGGTTTATGTAGCCGCATCTGCCCGCTCGGCCGGAAAAACCTTTAAAGAGGCAGTCGCCGGACGCTGGTTAATGGAAGACACGTTGCCGGTTCAGCTTGAAAACATCATTGTTGAAGACGCTACAAATGTAGCAGCCGCCAAAAAGCATTGCGATTTTGTGTTTTCAGCTGTGGAAATAGATAAACAAGCCGTGAAGGAACTGGAAGATGCATATGCCTCAAACGGTATCCCGGTAGTATCCAATAATTCAGCACATCGCCACACCAGTGACGTACCGATGCTAATCGCTGAAATTAATGACCATCATCTGGAAATCATTCCTTCACAGCAAAAACGATTCAATAATGATAAAGGGTTTGTGGTTGTAAAACCCAATTGCAGTTTGCAAAGTTACATGACTCCTGTTTACGCATTGATCAAAGCCGGTTATCCCATACAGGATATGATTGTAACCACCATGCAGGCTGTTTCCGGGGCCGGTTATCCCGGCGTTTCCTCATTGGATATGGTCGACAATGTGGTTCCCTATATCGGCGGTGAAGAAGAAAAATCCGAAATCGAACCGCTCAAAATACTTGGTGACATCAGGAACGGTGAATTTGAAAGCTACAAGGGTATTAATATTTCAGCCCATTGCAACAGGGTTGGCGTGATCGATGGTCATATGGCTTGCGTTAGTTTGAAGTTTTCGGAGCGAAAACCCGAAATCGAGGAGATCAAAGAGATCTGGAATGATTTTACCGCAATACCCCAGGAACTGGATCTGCCGCTAGCGCCAAAGCAACCGGTTATTTACATGGAAGAAACAGACAGACCACAACCCCGCAAAGACAGAAATCTGGATAAAGCAATGGCTGTTACAGTCGGTAGACTAAGGGAATGCAATGTCTTCGATTACAGATTTGTTGGCCTTTCCCACAACACTGTTAGAGGAGCTGCCGGTGGGGGCATCTTAAACGCCGAACTACTGAAGGCACGAGGTTTTCTAAACAGACAGGTTTGATATTTCTTCTCCCCTCAAAAAAAAAGCGGGATATCAACCTTCACAGATATCCCGCTTATTACTCTCCTTCTCTATACCGGCTTGATTTCGCCTGATCAAGCTATTTTGCCGTGACTTTACATTGCACCTTCACCGCTTGAAGGCCTTTATCACTTTCTTCAATATCGAAAGTAACCTCGGCAGCGTTTTCCAAAGTGCGGAAACCGTTTCCTTCAATTGCTGTATAATGTACAAATACGTCACCATGACCAGCCGATTCGATAAAACCATAGCCTTTCTTGGCATTAAACCATTTTACCCGACCTTCGGCCATTTTCTATTACTCCTGAAAATTATAAAATCGTGTAGGAATGTTGCTTTGAAATCCTGCTTTAAACCCCTTCAGCATGAAGCGAATGGTCGACCGCTAATGGTTTCAAAATACCAAACCCACCTGCCCAAAAAATTCCAAGGATTACATGGACCTCGGAAGAAAGTTATAACTACAAGCTTATAATGAAAAAAGCAAGTCTAATTTCCTAGATTTTCTAGTTTTTTGAAGCGATTCATAATATCTCAAAGTGCATTAAGCTTATTAAGGCGCATCAATAGGGAGAGTCTCCCCAAACCAAGTATAAAAGCGAATCTAGATAAGCAATATTTATACCGCTTGAACCAATGGACTGTTGTAAGCGCTTTAACGCTATAATCTACCTATCCTCTAGATCCATCGAAAAAAACCTATATAATAATAGAAGGGAAAATTGTGCTATCATGCGGATATTACGATGAAACAACCCCAATAGCACCCCTATTGGCCTTTTTTAGATTCCGATGACCACGAGGATGCTATTGTTATCAAACTTAGGTTCGCTCCGGATATCCTGTAATACTTTGGATTTCCGAATACAGAGGCTGCAATCGTTTGTATAGTTTTAAATACACGTTTTTGTATAAATTGTTGTAAATCTTCCTGTTCTTTTCCACAGGTTCATAGGTTACACCGACTCGCGTCATCTCACCAATCGCCGTTTCAAAATCCCTGTGTAATCCCAGCCCGACTGCTGCATCTATGGCTGCTCCCAATCCTGACGTCTCATAGACATGGGGCCTTGAGGCGGGGAGACCAAAAATATCGGCTGTTAACTGCATTGCTGCCTCACTTTGCGAACCGCCCCCTGCCACAATCAGTTTTTTAACCGGTACACCGCTCCTTTTTTCTATTTTTTCTTTTCCGTCTCTTAATCCGTAAGCCAGCCCCTCCAGAATAGCCCGGTATACATGGGAACGTGTATGGATATCTCCAAAACCAATGATCGCTCCTTTCGCCTCCGGAGTTCTAAGACCCGGTGACCAATATGGTTGAAGCGTTAAACCCATTGAACCGGGGGGAACTTCATGTACCAGGTCGTCAAACAGTTTTTCCGGTTCTATTCCCTTTTGATCTGCAATCTGTTGCTCTCTTAAAGCAAACTGTTTTTTGAACCAGTTGACCATCCAATAACCACGATAGATCATAAATTCGGTGCAATATCGATCGGGCACCGGGGCGGGAAATGAAGGTATGATAGGAACCGGTTCGAAATATTTCTTACTAATGGTATTGAACGTGGCCGTTGTTCCATAACTTAAACATCCCACCTCTTGCTCCAGGCAGCCTGCCCCCAGCACTTCACATGCTTTATCCGTCGCCGCGGCTATTAACGGAAGTCCTTTCGGGATTCCGGTGGCTTCAGCCGCTTCCTTGGTTATGGTTCCCAAGGTTTCACCCGGTGGAACCAACTCAACCAGCTGGGATCTGTCGATAGGTGAAACCTGCCATTTCCAATGCTTGTCCTTGCACCATTTCAACCCCTTGTTGTCAAAAGGAAAGTAACCAACTTGCGAACCAATCGAGTCCCGATACTCCCCCGTTAGTTTCAAGATAAAATACCCGGAGAGAAATACAAATTTATGCGTCTGTTCCCAGATATCCGGTTGATTGGCGTGTATCCAATTTGCCTCGGCTTCCTTTTGAACATAACGCACGGTTCCATCAACCCTCGCCAACTTGAACAAAGCTCCCCACAAACCGCCGATAGGTTTTACTCCCTCGGTGCTTCGTTGATCCAGCCAATGAATAAAAGGACGAAGAGGTTTGCCGTCTTTATCGAGACAGATCACGCAATTGCGTTGAGTTGTCAGCGCTACCCCTGCTATGGACTCCTTTGGTACGCTCGTTTTTTCCCATAACTGCTGACAGGCTTTGCCTAGATTCTCCCAAAAATAGTCCGCATGCTGCTCCGCCCAACCCGGTTTCTCTGAAAAATAGGGCTCAAGAACCACACGAGATTTTTCAATTAGATTGCCCTTTAAATCGAACAACAAGGCTCGAACACTCTGGGTTCCATTATCAATCGCTAAAATATGAGTTTTCGCATCTCTATTCATTTCCTCTTCCTCCTTTTCATTGCATATTGCCAATGCGTTTCCCCCAATACCTATTATACAACTCTTTCGAAATGCAATAGATAATTCATGGCAACAACAGGACTGCAAACCCGACAATTTAAAAATTAAGCGCACCATTACAGACAGTTAAACCAAATTTAGGCATGAATCCAGTTAGGCTTTTTATTGACCTGACTAAACGAATCGCAGAAACCAAACAAAAACATCTTGTCATTTTGTGAACGACTGTCATAAAATGAATATATGTTACCAAATTACTAACCAGGAAATGAAATGGGCGTAAAAGAACGAAAAGCGAGAGAATTTAAACGGCGTGAAGATGACATCCTTGAAACAGCTTATGATTTGCTCTCGGTAATGGAACCCGGACAAGTCACAATGGAACAGATTGCGGAAAAGGCGGAAATAGGAAGGGGAACCATCTACAAACATTTTAAGAGCAAAGACGAAATCTACGCGAGGTTAATACTGAGAAGGCGTGAAAAACTTTTAGATAAGCTTGAACAAATAGACAATGAAGGCATTGAGAGAATTCCCCGCCTGTTAAGATCCTATATGGAGTACTGTTTGAAAGACCGCAAGGAATATGCCGTCCACAAACGTTGTGATAACCACTGTATCCGCGAAAACTTAAGTCAGGAAATCATTGGGAATCTTCAACAACAACAGAAAAGAAAAATCGAATTAATAGAACAGATTCTGATAAAAGCCCTCGGCCAGGATGTAACGCAATCAGAAGATCTCATTTACTACATCTGTTCCGTCTGGGGAATGCAAAAGGGAGCGATCGACGCCTATCTGGAAAACAGGTATGAAGGAGCCGAACTGCAGGAAGAAAAATATTTTAAAATAGTTGAAGAAACATTTTTCTCAGGATTACCGATGACACTGCGTCGAATGACATAAAACCTTTTCGGGTTTAACCACGTTAACCATCACTAAAAACCAATAATTAAACAGGCGAATTCCATGAAAAACAATAACCAAGAGTTTATACCGGAATGGTATGAAGAAGCACCAAAACCCAAAAGTTACCGTTCCATATTTAAATGGGGTGACCCCCTGGCATTTAAACATCCCAATGCCCGTCTCTTCTCCATGTTAAAAGAGCAATTCGAATTAACCAACGATGATTTTCTGGAGAGAAAAAAGGAAGGTCACGAGTTCGTGCAAACAGATCAGGCATCAAGAATTCAACCCCAACATGTGAATAGCATTGCAAGCATAGTCGGCAACGACAATATCGAAACCAGTGACTACGCACGGGTCAAGTTTTCCACCGGAAAAACCGCTGAAGAGTCGATCCGGCTCAGAGATGGTATTAACGGTCCGCTCACCGATTTGGTCGTCCATCCCAGGAATAAGGATGAGATAGCAAAAGTCGTTGCTTTCTGCCATGAAGAGAAAATTCCTATCTATGTCTATGGAGGAGGTTCTTCGGTGAATCTCGGATTTCAACCTATCAAGGGTGGTATCACACTGGTCATGCAGACTCACATGAACAAGCTGCTGGAAATTAACGAAATCAACCAGACGGCACGTGTCCAGCCAGGTATGATGGGGCCGGATTATGAAAATACCTTGAACCAATCTCCTGAACTGTTTCAAACCAAAAAGCGTTTTACCGGGGGTCATTTCCCTCAATCGTTTGAATATTCTTCGGTTGGTGGCTGGGTAGTAACATTGGGATCGGGTCAGCAGTCAACCTATTACGGTGATGCCTATGATCTGGTTATTAGTCAGGAATATGTCACTCCAAAGGGAAATTTTGTTACCTTGGATTATCCGGCAACCGCAAACGGCCCCAAGGTCGCGGATATCATGAAAGGAAGTGAGGGATGTTACGGCATCCTGGTGGAACTCACCCTGAAAATCTTCCGCTATCAGCCGGAAAATCAACGACCGTTCGCTTTTATTTTTCCGGATTGGAGGGCCGCGGTTGAAGCGAGCCGGGAAATATGTCAAGGCGAATTCGGGTTACCCTCGGTATACAGAATTTCCGATGCCGAAGAAACTGAAGTCGGGCTCAAGCTGTATGGAGTTGAGGGGACAATCCTTGATAAACTCATTCAACTCAGGGGATTCAAACCAATGAAACGTTGCCTCTGTATAGGACATACCGAAGGTGAAAAAGCATTCTCCGCGCATGTAAAAAAGAGAATCAAGAAAATCTCCAGGAGACACGGCGGCATGTATCTGACCGGTTATCCCGTGAAAAACTGGAAACACGGACGTTTTAAAGATCCATATATGCGGGAGGATTTGCAGGATTTTGGAATCGTCACCGACACACTAGAAACGTCAGTTCGATGGGATGACCTGCATAAAGTTCATCAGGGTGTGCGAGAGTTCATCAAAAACAGACCTAAAACCATTTGTATGACACACGCCTCCCATTTTTATCCACAAGGCACCAATTTGTATTTTATCTTTATCTCCAAATTCAAAGATCTTGAAGAATACAAAGCCTTTCAGGAAGGAGTTATTGACCGTATCCAGTCTTATGGCGGATCTTTAAGTCATCATCACGGTGTTGGAAAAATGATAGGCCCCAGAATGGAAAGTCATATTGGTAAAATGCAGCTCGATATTCTCAAAGCAATCAAAAACCACCTTGATCCCGCCAACATCATGAATCCGGGAAGTCTGGGTTTGGATTCAAATGATCTTAAATAGGGGAGGTGTCATGAGTATTATGCAAACCAGGGAATCGGTTCTTAACGAACTGGGTAACAAAACCTGGGATGTGGTGATAATTGGAGGCGGAATTACAGGTGCCGGAATATTGAGGGAATCTGTTCGTCGCGGATTAAAAGCTGTGTTGTTAGATCAGGAGGACTTTTCCTGGGGAACGTCCAGCCGCTCCACAAAAATGGTGCACGGCGGGATGCGGTATCTCAAACAGGGAAATGTCGGCCTAACCCGGGAATCCGTCATTGAGAGAGAGAATCTGATTCGGGAACTGCCGGGCTTGGTTGAGGATCGAACGTTCATCTTGCCGTTTTACAAAGGAAATGTTTTACAAAGGCTGATGCTGAATATGGGGTTGATTGTATACAACCTGTTATCCGGAAAATGGCGAAAAAACAAATGCTCCGTTTCCGAACTAGCAACCAGGGCGCCTTTGGTGAAATCCAGTAAACTCAAAGGCGGTTTTTTAATCAATGATGCCGTTACCGATGATTCGCGTTTGGTCATGAGGGTATTACACGAAGCTGTCAAACATGGTGCCAAGGCCATCAATTATTGCAAAGCCGAA
>JANQLH010000262.1 GCA_028280735.1 SAR324 cluster bacterium
TGGGTACGTTTCGATATTCTTCGGCCTTGAGGTCGATTTCATTTACCAACGTTTCGCAGGCCGGGAACATAACATCATCCATCGTTTTTCTGAGCATCAGGGCATACGCCAGATTGTTGATGTCCTCACTGGTGCAGGCGAAATGGACCATTGAGGAAAGACTTTCCATGTTCAACTGTTTCAAATGTTCGTTTATAAAGTATTCCACAGCCTTGACATCATGATTGGTAACCGATTCAATCTCTTTAACTTTCAGAGCATCTTCCGCGGTCAGGTTCTGATATATGTCCCTCAGGGCTTGAATCGTTTTCGGACTAAACGGTTCGAGGCAATCCAGTCCCGGTAAATCGGACAGGGCGATAAGCCATTCTATTTCAACCTGTGTACGAAACTTGATCAAAGCGTATTCGCTGTTGTAGTCGTTTAGCTGATCAACTTTATCGTGGTATCTCCCATCCAGGGGAGAAATAGCTCTAATTTCGTATAACTCTTTCATTGTAATTTACATTAGCGTTGATAGGAAAGGTAGGGATATTCAGGGCTGAGCCGCTGTGTATGGTTAATAAGTTTAACCAATCAAATTTAAGATAAGCAAGCGCCAAAGCTTGCAAATTTCCTAATCCGGTATTAGATTTAATTTCCTGCTGATTGACGTCAGGTTAATATCGGTGAAAATGCCGTGAGATCCATATTTTTCGCGAACTGATCTCGGATGATCATGAGATAATCTAACCTACTGAAAACAATTATAAATAATACCTGAATGATGCGGGGATTCCAGAATCCGGGACTTAATCGGCAGGTTTTTTTTTAGTTTTTCATTGCCTAATTCAGATTTTTTCGATAAAGATTCCGTCGATACTTGAATTTTTGGTAAACTTTTTAATTCACTGATTTTTGGAGAATAAAGCGCATGAGCAATAATTTGACAAAAGCGGGATTGGTAGCAGCAGCAGCAGAAGAGGCGGGAACCACTAAAGCGGCTACGGAAAGAGTATTAAATGCAGTATTGAATGCAATTCAAGGTGGATTGGTTGGTGGCAAGCCGATTACTTTGGTAGGTTTTGGGACATTTTCTGTTGGTGCTCGACAAGCACGGAAAGGTAGAAATCCTCAAACAGGTCAGGAAATTCAGATTCCAGCGGCAAAAGTGGTAAAGTTTAAACCGGGAAAGGCATTGAAAGAAGCCGTTAACAAATAAGCGCAGACTACTGCTTTATATTTAAGCTAAGTATAGGTAAAAAGAGAGTTAGACTATTTCGTATAGCTCGGTTTTTAACCGAGCTATACGAAATAACGCACAAACCATCCATTCCGTTGAGATTTCACTATTCCTTCCCAATTCAGACCAATCAATAATTAACAGATGTTTTATTAATGCATTTGCAGTATAAATTGACTGATTTGTATGAAAGACTCTTAAAATCATACGGTTACCAGGGTTGGTGGCCCCTCTATTATTCTATACCTCCCGGGGTCACATTTGGGAATTACAAAAAAGGGTACCATCCGGGAGATTATAATTTTCCTCAAAATTCTGTTCAAAAACTGGAGATTTGCCTGGGCGCCATCCTGACTCAAAATACCAAATGGCAGAATGTAGTTTCAGCTTTGCACTCGCTCAACGCCTCCAATCTGTTTTCACTAACCGCATTACAAAAGGCAACATCTGAACAGATAGCTGTAGCAATTAAAAGTGCCGGATATTATAATCAAAAATCTCAAACTATAAAGCGCCTGGTAACCTTCCTGCGGGCACATCCATTTGCAAAACTCAAGAATGAGAGCACTCCGGTTGCCAGGGAAAAGTTGCTTTCCATTAAAGGCATTGGTCCTGAAACTGCCGATTGTATATTATTGTATGCCCTCGACAAAACCAGTTTCGTGATTGATGCATACACAACACGAATTTGTCGGCAGCTACGAATAATTGATAAGAAAACATCCTATGCTGAACTAAAACATCTATTTGAATCTTCGTTGGAGAAGAAAAAGGAACTTTTTCAGGAATATCACGCTTTACTGGTTTGCCATGGAAAAATGTATTATAGTAGAAAACCATATGGAGTGAATGATCCGATGATTGATTTTTGAATGACTAATAACGGGGTAAACCTTGAGCTTAGATATGGAGCGCTTTACGCGCCTGGGGGAAGAATCGATTTACGCTGCCCATCGTATTGTCTCTGAAAGCCAACAACAACGAATGGAAGCAGAGCACCTGCTTCTTGCGCTATTGAGCCAAAATGAGGGGATTGTTGCACAGATCCTGAAAAAAGCGGGAGATGCAATTCAGTCTTTGGAGACCGATCTTGAGGATCATATTCATACTCTTGCCAAAAGCCGTACTGCGGGGTCGGAAGTCTATCTTTCCCACAGTTGTGAGCAGATCATTAAAAAAGCCGAAATGGAAGCTGAACAACTGAAGGATGATTATTTGAATCCTGAACATCTGCTTCTGGGGGTCATTGCTCACACCGGAACCAAAGCATCCAGTTTACTGCGCAGGGCCGGTGTGACTTACAAGATGGTCGAAGCAGAAATTCGAAGACACCGGGAAGGAAAAAGAATTACCACAAGGGGAGAGCCGGTTGAAGAGTCGATGGTCAGTGAGTACTGCCAGAATCTGGTGGAGTTTGCACAAAATAATAAATTTGATCCGGTAATTGGAAGGGATGAGGAAATTCGCCGTGTCATCCAGGTGCTTTCAAGAAGAACAAAAAACAATCCCGTTTTGATCGGTGAACCGGGAGTTGGCAAAACAGCTATTATTGAGGGACTGGCCCAGCGAATTTACCACGAGGATGTACCGGAAAACTTGAAAAAAAGTAATTTGTTGTCGATGGATCTTGCCGCTATGGTGGCAGGGGCAAAGTATCGGGGAGAGTTTGAAGACCGGTTGAAGAAGTTGCTTCGTGAACTCGAGGAATCAGAGGAGAACAACGTCCTTTTTATTGATGAATTGCACACTCTTGTCGGGGCCGGGGCTTCCGAAGGGGCGCTGGATGCGTCCAACATGCTGAAACCGGCGTTGGCAAGAGGATTCCTGCATTGCGTTGGAGCGACAACAATTAAAGAATATAAAAAATACATCGAGAAAGATCCGGCGTTGGAAAGGCGGTTTCAGCAGATTACGATCGGAGAACCCTCCATTGATGATTGTGTTGGTATTCTGCGGGGACTAAAAGGAAAATACGAGGTACACCATGGGGTTCGTATCAAGGATTCGGCTATTATGGCTGCTGCAAAACTGGCTGATCGTTATATCACGGACCGTTATCTCCCGGATAAGGCGATCGACTTGATCGATGAAGCCGCGTCTTCCATTCGCATCGAAATCGATTCCAGGCCTACCGCGATCGATAAAAATGATCGACGAATCATGCAACTTGAAATTGAAAAAAAAGGACTTGAAAAAGAGGATGAAAGTGAAGTTGCACCACGATTGAAAACCATTGAAAGCGAATTGAAAGGTCTGCGCAAGGATAACAAACGCTTAAAAGCACAGTGGCACAAAGAAAGGGATGAAATTCAAAGAGTTCGTTCCCTGAAAGAGGAAATTGAAGTTGCCCAACAGCAGGAAATTGAAGCCCAACGATCCGGGAATCTGGAATTGGCGGCAAAATTAAGATACGGAACCTTGGACAATTTAATGCGGGAACTCCAGGATGCAAACCAACCGATGGGATCTCACGGTCAAGGACGGCTGTTAAAAGAAGAGATAGATGAAGAAGATATTGCCGGAGTGGTTTCCAAATGGACCGGTATCCCGGTGGCCAAAATGTTGGCGGAAGAGCAGAAAAAGCTGCTTAATATGGAAAAAACGCTGGCCGAGAAGGTTGTAGGACAAAGCCAGGCCCTAATCGCCGTATCCAATTCCATACGGCGGGCAAGAACCGGTATTCAGGATCCAAACCGACCTCTCGGATCATTTATCTTTATGGGGCCGACAGGAGTCGGTAAGACGGAACTGGCTAAAATCCTGGCATCCTTTCTCTTTGATGATGAAAAAGCCATGATCAGGCTGGATATGTCCGAATACATGGAAAAACATACCGTCTCCAGATTGTTGGGTGCACCTCCCGGTTACACGGGATTTGAGGAAGGCGGAATCTTGACGGATGCCGTTCATCGTAAGCCCTATTCCGTAATTTTGTTTGATGAAATCGAGAAAGGTCACCCGGAGGTGTTTAATATTCTATTACAGATTCTGGATGATGGGGTTCTTACGGACTCCCGGGGTTATAAGGTGGATTTTAAGAACACCATTATTATTCTAACCACGAACCTGGGAAGTGAAATCGTTTTGAAGGTACAAGCCGAGAAGAAGAAGGTCAACAAAGCGATGGCACGTAAAATTCTACTCACCAAATTTCGCCCGGAGTTTCTGAACAGGCTTGATGAAATAATCGTTTTCTCAGCCTTGAATGTACAACATTTGGAACAGCTGGTTGATATTCAGATCGACCGTCTGGTTAACCGGCTGATGAACAACAACAACACACAAATCAAAATCACCGGCGAAGTTCGCAGTCACCTTGCTAAAGAGGGATTTGATCCGGAATTCGGAGCCAGGCCGCTGAAGAGGATATTGCAGAGGGAACTTGAGGACGTACTGGCCTATAAAATCCTGGACGGAACCATTAAACATGGTGATTTCATTGAAGTAAGACTACAGGAAAATCGTCTTAGTTTTCACCGCATCAAATCCGCAGAGACTGCATAGCTAAGAATACCCCTCTTCAGGCAGACCCAGGGACTCGATGGACTTATCTTCGTAGACCAGGAAGTGGTGAACCTGCCCAGGACGTAGTTTGACAAAAAGACCTTCTCTTTTGATCCGGGCAGATGGATAAGTATAGCAATGTCTTTTTCCATTCAGATCCTGAAATTTGTAATCACAATCACTTTCCAGATCTATGACGGATTCCAGGTTGATATGATGCCAAATCTCCTCGTCTCCTTCATTCCCGATTATCAGTTCTACATTGATCAAACCGCTAATTGACTCCTTCAGAGGTAAAATCTCCCATGTTGAGCTGGAACCAAGGTATATGATTCGGCGACCCAGTGGGATGGAGTGTAAAACCGTGAGGCCGGGTTGGTGCGGTGTCTCAATATTAAGGTAATGAAAATAATCAAATTTTTGATACGGTCTGCCGGCTAAAGTTGCAAGGGCTTTTTTAACCAGGGGATCATCGTTGATGGTTTCTATTGGAGGAGAGAAATAGCTCCAGTTTCTCCAACCATTTCCGATTTTTCCGGAGGTACCGGGTTTGACATTGATATTGTTTTCAATGGTGGGCGATCGATATTGAGGAGAAAGTAACGAGATCAGGCCAGGCAGGGTAAACACGATATCTTCGCTCCGTGAGCCACTACAGATTCTTGAAAAAATCTCAATCCATAAATCTTCCGGGCAATTCTCAAGAGCCAAGGGAATATCTTTTAAAAAAAATGGCAACCCCAGAACCCTGCGGCAAAATTCCAAAATGCGATGGGGAGCTTCAAAATCATCAAAATAGCCTTTTTTATTAAGAAGGTATTGCAGTAATGTCGAGGTATCGTGAGTTTCCACCATCATCAATGTTGACTTGTCGTATTGGGATAGCGGTAACAGCCTGTCGTTCCGAGATTCCCATCGGGGTATGGCCATTGCTTGTATCGTTTGGTTTATGTATTTGAAGTTTTCTATGGCATCCCTGGTTGCATTTACCCTGGCGGCATCACCGGCGACCTCGCCCCTGATCTCCAAGCCTGCTTTGTCGATAATTTCCAGAAACCAGATGAGATTTTCCACGCGTTCTTCATGGTTTTCGGTTAAAAATCTCCCATGGGGATAAACACTGTCCGCAGGTATTTTCAGCGGTATCACGTACTGACCACACCAGCCCACCATGTGGTCCAGAAAAACTCCGTCCCCAAGACGCGCCAGCCATTTCATTTTTTCGGACAAGTATTCTTGTAGTCCGCTTGAACGTTCATTGTAGACGGCTACTCCCCAAGCTTGTTCGGGATACCCATGCTCAGGCTCAGGAGAACATCCGACTTGGACACCGTGCTCAAAAACATCCGGATGAAAGTAAACATCGGCACTATCAAATTCGACACCAAAGGGCAGATTTACTATAAGTCCAATATTCAAATTTTTAAGTTTCTTATGGATGGCTGTTCTTTGCTGGTAACAAAGAAACTGTTCATAACGATAATACCCTATCAGATCTTCATGGTGGATTTTGAATTGAAGGGCCTCATACGCTGACAGGTTTTTGTACCCTATCTGCTCAAGGTTATTGGGCTCTCCTTTTAAAACTTCATACAAGGCATAATGATCCAACCAGTAATTTGCCGTCTCACAAAAGTTCTGGTATTCACTTTGTCGGTCTTCGGAGAGATTCTCTTTAAACAGTTCGTAACAATGTTGCAATACCCAGGGAACAAGGGTTCTTTTCAAGGTATAGCTGACTGTTCGGTTGCCGTGATATAATTGTTGATTGGTATTGTGCAGATGCTCCAAATGATTTCGAAAGTCCGGATCGAACTTGAGTTCGGGAATTTCAAAAAGATTCAACTCATCGGTAGTCAAAGCGAATCCGTTATTCAACGAGAATGGACTGGCGATTGTCGGATTTCTTGATCCATTGGGCAGGTCGTAAATATCACCGTGTATGCCATTGGCCACCATGATTTCAGCCAGGTGTCCCAGCCCGTTAATAGTGCCTGTACCAAGTAGTTTTCCTTCTTTGCTGTTGATTTGTGATGTTGATACGAGAAGGTTCAGCTTCATTGGAGTCCTTAATGGTAAAATCAAAATTGTGAAAGTAATATCTATTCTATCGCCGATAATAACTTATCTTGAATTGAAGCACAATTGTTCGAATGTGAATGCCTGGAATAGTGATGCACATTCTAAGGCTTTAATAATAGAATGTTAAGTCCAGGATTATGCTATGCAGAGGGGAAGTCGCACAGTACAGGTTTCTAGTTATCCGATATCCGTCATCGGTCTTCGTTAGGAGGCTTTCTTTTCTGTTAATGAACATCGTGCAGGTAAGCTCTTCAGTTAAACACCAAGGTAGCTGCCGTATCAATAAAATGCTTTTCCTTTTTCCTTTCCAAAGCTCAATAATAGTTCCGCAAACTGATAACACAGTCAAAAACGGAACCAGGCAAAAAAAAGCTGAACCATAAAACTGGCTTAAAGCTGATCGCTGAAGGCTGAAAGCACAAGATTTCAAAGCGCCAGACTGCTTTCAAAGCTTTTATTGGTAAGGGTTAAAGTGGTTCTCGTTCAGGTGTCAATTTGCAATCAAGGAGTGGGAACAAGGAAGCGAAGGCAATTGTTGAAGCAAAACAGGTTGCAGATTGATTGAAATTTATAGTATATTTAACCAATTACAAGTACACGCCACTGTCTGGATTTGCCAGGTTGGAGGGAATTGGCCATTAGACGCGCCCCGGTGTAGCGATTCTTTAAACCCGTTCCCAATGACCCCTGTACAGGGAACTACTATAACAGGACAGGAAGAGTTTGGCGGAATGGATTGTTGATGATGAACAAGGTTAATCTTATCTTTTCCTTTGTAATTAAACAATTTTAGTGTTTTGCACTTGACAGTTTCGCCAAGGTCGTTTTTATTTCAATAACTTTAGGTAACGTTTTTATCTATCAAAACCAAACTCCCAGCAAAGGCCTGAATGACTTCCGTAGTAATTGTCGAATCACCAACAAAAGCAAGAACCATCAAGGATTTTCTTCCAAAAGGCTATAAAGTCTTAGCTTCTATGGGTCACGTTCGTGACTTGCCGCAATCCGCATCGGAAATACCTGAAAAGGTTAAAAAGGAATCTTGGTCTCAACTGGGCGTTAATGTAACTAAAAACTTTGAGCCGCTCTACGTTATTCCCAGGGGAAAGAAAAAGGTTGTCAAGGAACTCAAAGACGCCATTAAAAATGCTAACGAAGTCATACTGGCAACTGACGAGGATCGCGAGGGCGAAAGCATCAGTTGGCATTTGATCGAAGTGCTCAAACCGAAAATCCCCGTTAAGCGGATGGTTTTTCATGAAATTACCAAAACGGCGATTTCCAACTCATTGAAGAATTGCCGGGAAATTGACACCTCTCTGGTAAGAGCCCAGGAAACCCGGAGAATACTGGACCGGCTATACGGCTACACAATATCCCCTTTACTTTGGAAAAAAATAGCCACCGGGCTGTCCGCCGGAAGAGTTCAGTCTGTTTCGGTAAGACTGATCGTATTGCGCGAAAGGGAGAGAAGAGCCTTTAAAAAAGGTCACTATTGGGATCTAAAAGCCATCCTCAAAAAAGACAAAACATCATTTCAAGCCAAGCTTCACACTCTTGACGGCAAGCGGATTGCAACCGGAAAGGATTTTGATGAAAATACGGGTAAAATAGCCAAAGGTAAAAAAGTATTGCTATTGGATGAAAAAGATGCACGAACGCTGGAAAGTCGATTGTTGGACAAAGACTGGATTGTGGATTCTGTAGACGAAAAAGCCTCAACGGTTAAACCTGCACCGCCGTTCATTACTTCGACACTTCAGCAGGAAGCAAACCGAAAGCTAAGACTGTCTCCCCGTAAAACGATGCAAGTGGCTCAAGGATTGTATGAGCGGGGATTTATCACCTATATGCGTACCGACTCTGTTAATCTGTCCGATCAAGCAATGAAAGCAGCCAGAAAATGCGTCACTTCCATGTATGGGGATGATTACCTGACAACAAAACCACGGGAATTCAAGTCCAAAAGCAAAGGGGCACAGGAAGCTCACGAAGCTATCCGACCGGCGGGAAGTACCTTTACCCTTCCCAAGAAATCCGATCTGACGGGAGTGGAGCTTAATCTGTATGACCTGATATGGAAACGGACCGTGGCAACGCAGATGAAGGACGCAAAGCAGGTTCATATTACCGCGAACATTGAAGCGGAAGAGGCTGTTTTCCGCGCTAAGGGAAAACGCATTGAATTTCCGGGTTTTTTCAGAGCTTATGTTGAGGGAAGCGATGATCCTGAAGAGATGCTGGACAGCAAGGAAATTGTGCTGCCTGATTTGAAGCCCAAAGAAAAAGTCAAATGTGAAGAATTAACGGCAGATGGACATGAAACCTTGCCGCCACATAGATATACAGAAGCATCCCTGGTTAAAAAGCTGGAAACCGAAGGCATCGGTAGACCAAGTACTTATGCTACTATCATTGATACCATCGTCAGCAGGGGATATGTGAAAATCCAAAATCACTCCCTGGTGCCCAGTTTTGTGGCATTTGCAGTTTCCGGCTTAATGGAGACACACTTTAAAGACTTGGTTGATCCGGGTTTCACGGCGAAAATGGAACAAGTCCTGGATGAAATTGCCAGTAATGAAACAGAGTGGCTGCCATATATGAAGAAATTCTTTTTGGGAAAAAAGGGCATCCAGAACATTACCGAAAGCAAGATAGAAGAAATCCCACCGGGAGAATTCCGCAATCTCAAATTTGATGATATCAAGGCCAGAATATGTATTGGTCGCTATGGACCTTATCTGGAAACCCTGGATGAAGAGAAAACAACAGCGTCGATTCCCCAGGATGTCAGCCCGGCTGAACTCAATCAGGAAATGGTTGATTTGATTCTTATGCAACAGAAAAAAGGTTCGCAGGAATTAGGCATCCATCCGGATACTTCGCAACCGGTTTACCTGCTAAACGGTACCTATGGTCCATATGTTCAGCTTGGTGAGGTCGAAGAGGGCAAGGCTAAACCTAAAAGGGTTACTTTACCCAAGGGCATGAAGGAATCCGAAGTCAACATGGAAGTTGCTCTTTCTCTCCTATCGCTACCAAGAGAGTTGGGCA
>JANQLH010000294.1 GCA_028280735.1 SAR324 cluster bacterium
TTTTTAGCCTTATCGCCTTGACCTTTGCATTAGAAGTCCTGTCGCGGCACACTCAAACAGCGGATAATGATAGGAAATTTAAATCCAGAATAATATCATTTCTTCCAGCCGCGGTCACGCTCGGACTTGTGGGTATTATTCTTACCCCTTATTGGATCGGACAATACAAGTTCATGGAAATCTGGCGCCAGAAAAGATCTCCGGAACAAGTCGAAAAGTTGGAAAGGCTTATGAAACAATACCCCAGCGTTGTTCCTCTGGATATACTTTCCAACCTACAGATTCATTACGAAAGACCTGATCAGTTAAAGGAAACGATTGCGCAAATGGACAAACTGTTCCCGAATTACAGGGAGTTCGGGTATAAAAAAGCAGTTCTGGCAGCAATGCAGAATGATCTTTTAAAATCAAAATCTCTGGCTTTGGAATTTCAGAACAAGCACGACCGGTATTATACGCCCAATACCACTTTATTGATGGGGTTGTCTTTTGAACTTGATGATTTTGATTTGTTTAAGTCTCAGTTCAGTCTTTTACTGCGAACACAGGTTTTTAACAGCCAGCTTTTTTCAAGCCGGAATTCAGATAATCTGTCGATTCAGATTCAAGAATTCAAACAGCCGTTTGACATAGAATCCATAGAAAACAAATTGTATATTCACTGGAGTGACCTTCTGCTTATGAAAATATTCAGGGTCGCTCAAAGGGTTAAGCAGCAAAAATCCTATACAATGGAAGAACGAAAAGAATTCTGGTCATTTCTGACCTTTCAGCTTGCAAGACATCCCTTTTTTCAATTGGAGATAAAAAATGAATTTCACTTTGAATCAAGTTCGATTGAACAGCAGGTAAAAGAATACCTTACAATCGATCAGAAGCGGGGAGAAGCGTTAAGAGCATTAAGAAACAAACACATTTTAGTGTTGAAAAAACACAATCCGTCAAAAATTCCTCAATTAAAGAAAAAACAGGCGATTGAAACAGAACTGGCGTCCGAACCATTTGACCAAAAATTAGACAGGATCAATGAATATCTCGTTGAACGCTCGAGCTGGGAAACATTTCAGAAGAAGAGAAGTTTTAGAAAAAATTTCGTCACAAAAATGGTGGATATTGTTTATCCGTTGCAAAAGACCGCACAACAATCAGAATAAAGTTTATATCACCACGGAAAAATACCCTGCTTTTCAGCAAGATCTAAGCTGTTGAGAAAGACCGGCCAAAACCAGGATGATTTCCGGTTGGGTGGAAGAGACTCATCCGGTAATTTCACCAGCTCTTTTCCTGACCGGTATTGATCCAAAGCCGACATGACCACACTCAATTTAACCCAGGTGTAAGGGCCCCGTTCCCTTGTCCCTTTAAGGGAGACCGGCGGGTTTGCAGATGTGAATTGAACGGCGGGTTTGAATGGGATTTCCAGAAAATACATCGTATAGTGCCAGGTTCCGTCCCGAACCGTGTGAACCGGTGAAGAAGGCAGTTGTTTTATCGTCCAATTGCGATTCACCACCCCATTGGTTTCTTCTTCAATCTCGCGTGCTGCAGCGGTTATTGGGGATTGTCCGTCAAGCCGTCCGCCGAATGCGGCCCATC
Source organism: SAR324 cluster bacterium (assembly GCA_028280735.1). Classification (GTDB taxonomy): domain Bacteria; phylum SAR324; class SAR324; order XYD2-FULL-50-16; family XYD2-FULL-50-16; genus JAHJTV01. The sequence continues at coordinate 1,597 of JANQLH010000294.1, forward strand.
CGCGTTTGTTATACGTGTGATCTGCAAGGAGCAGATAGGTAGTTCCTTGTATAGTGGTATACAGCACACCGCCGGCACCGGATTCTCGACCTGATACATGACTCGAAACGAACAGAATGAACAGGAAAAGATAAACAATAGATTTCTTTTTTATTGGTGTCATAGTTCTGTTAATGCTTATCAGGCTGAAGAATCGGTTTAATTGTCTCAATAGAGTATAAACCGAAAAAAAGGTTGTATTCAAGGGCGGCATGATAAATTTATCTCATTATTGAGGCTATTGGGACCAAAGAAAAATAAAAAGATTTCGGTCAGATCAATGCGGGTGGGTAGTCTGAAATAATGAATATACAGCCTTTCTTAATTAAAAAATAAAATTAACCTATTATTTTATCACGATAATTCGACATTCTCTTGATTTTTGGATTCGCTTATAGTTTGTTTAATCATATAATAATTCTATCATTTTCATTATTGTCTGATCTGAGAGTAAACATTGGATTTCCAAACAGCTGTAAACAGATGCGAAAAGAGACTGCTCGTGGGTTGATAAACAGCGATTGAAAATAAATAACATCGGGGTGTTCAAATCGGAGGTCTTCATCATTCATGATGGGTGTATCTAAAACAAAGACATGGGCCTTTCTTTTTTTTATCTACCTGCTGATAGGGTGCGCTGAAAACTCACAGACACCACCACCAAAAGCATCTCATGGTCTTATGGATCTTTCGTCTTGGGATTTCAAAAGCGACGGAAACATTAATCTTAACGGCGAATGGGAATTTTACTTGCAGATGTTTGTCAGCCCTCAAACGTTTGCCGCTGGTACACAACCGGAAAAAACAGGATTCTTCAACCTCCCTGGTATCTGGAATAAATACCTGTTAAATGCCAAGCCATTGCAGGGCAATGGATATGCCACTTTCCGCCTGAGAGTCAAGATGCCCGAGGACAGGGCAATTAAAGCCATTAGAATTAAAAATCAATCCTCGGCTTATACTCTGTACATCAACGGCAACGTTATCGCAAAAAATGGTTCGGTCGGAAAAAACAGTCAGGACACTATTCCGCAGTATATGCTTCAGCAAAATCCGTTTGATAATAAGGGAAAGGATTTGGACATTGTCCTTCACGCAGCTAATTTTAATCATCGCAAGGGCGGAATATGGAACACAATACAAATGGGTCGCGATGATGTACTTCGATCCGGTTATCATCTGCAATGGATTTTTGATTTGAGCCTGATGGGCTGCCTTTTTGTGATGGGAACCTATTACCTGAGCCTTTTTGTTCTGTTTAAAGAAGATCGATCAACATTGTATTTGGCCGTATTTACATTAACAATTGCTCTTAGAATCTGGGTCACCGGAAATTACTATTTGACCCAGATTTTCCCTGGCCTGCCATGGGAGCCTGCCTATAAAATAGAGTTATGGACTATTATTGTCGGTCCGGCAGGTCTTCTATTATTTGTAAAGTCAGTTTTTATTCCCAAGGAAAAAGATTACATCTGCGCGGCTTTGATAGCCTTGATGTCAGTGTTTTTCATAGTCACGCTTGTCAGTCCTGCACAAATATCCAGCCACCTTGTAGTCCCGTGCCAGGTTACCATTTTACTCATCTTCGGATATAGTCTGTTCATCATTTTAAGGCCTTTTTTCATGGAAATAAAAAAGCGACGATCCTGCTGAGCGGAATGGCAATTCTAACGTTAACTGTTATCATCGATATTTTCAGCGCAAATAAATTTATTTATCTAAATTATTTAACTCATTTGGGAGTGCTTTTTCTGATCTTTTCCCAATCCTTTATTTTATCCTCAAGGTTTGCCAGTGTTTTTCTAGATAACCGGAAACTGTCCGGGAAACTGAAAGAGAAGAATCTTGCACTCAAGCTGTTGGTAAATCAACAAGCCAAGTCAGTGGACGAGTTCAAAGTAAAAAAACGTGGGGTCCATGCCATGACTCTGGC
>JANQLH010000306.1 GCA_028280735.1 SAR324 cluster bacterium
GAAATCTTACCTTTCTTCTCCAGCTCTGATTGACGGGTAACAAGTTGCCCATCCTCCATGTCCCACAAAGGTTGTTGATTATTAGTTATTAACAATTGATTATTGATTATTCAAATGAGGTTTTTTTACGATCAATTTGGATCAGGATGTAGGATGGGCAACTCGTTGCCCATCAATTGGCCCTATAGCAAATTTGCTCTGGCAGAAATTGAAGAAGGATTGGTCGTTACCATTAATGGTCTGAAGCAGATCATTCGAGAAAAGTGATTATTGTGTCGTCCCGATGGGACTCACTAACAGGGACGGATGATCACCAGCGGTTAACACCGCTGGCTACTATCTGTCGCTCCTACGGAGCTGATTGTTACAACAACCCGATGGGCAGGCTGCGCCAGCCCACCCTACAATACCCTAAGATCATTGATTATTAGTTATTAACAATTGATTATTGATTATTCGAATGAGGTTTTTTTACGATCAATTTGGATCAGGATGTAGAATGGGCAACTCGTTGCCCATCAATTGGCCCTACAGAAAGTTCGGATAATCACCAGCCCCGATTGATGGGTAACAAGTTACCCATCCTACATGTCTCTGATTGACGGATAACAAGTTGCCCACCTTACATGTCCCACAAAGATCGTTGATTATTAGTTGTTAACAATTGATTATTGATTATTCGAATAATGTTTTTTTACGATCAATTTGGATTAGGTTGGAGGATGGGCAACTCGTTGCCCATCAATTCGCCCTATAGCAAATTCGCTCTGGTAAAAAGTGAGGAAGGATTGGCTGTTACCATTAACGGCCGGAAGCAGATCATTCGGGAGGAATGATTTTTGTGTCGTCCCGATGGGACTCACTAACAGGGACGGATGGTCACCAGCGGTTGACACTGCTGGCTACTATCTGTCGCTCCTACGGAGCTTTACTTAAAATCTTACCTTTCTTCTCCAGCTCTGATTGATGGGTAACAAGTTGCCCATCCGACATCTCCCACAAAGATCATTGATTATTGATTATTCGAATAATGTTTTGTAACAACCAATTCGCCCTATAGCAAATTCGCTCTGGTAAAAAGTGAAGAAGGATTGGTCGTTACCATTAATGGCCTGAAACAGGTCATTCGGGAGAAGTGATTATTGTGTCGTCCCGATGGGACTCATTGGCAGGGCGGATGATCGCCAGCGGTTGACACCGCTGGCTACTATCTGTCGCTCCTACGGAGCTGATTGTTACAACAATCCGATGGGCAGGCTGCACCAGCCCGCCCTACAATAGCCTGAGATCATTGATTATTGATTATTCGAATGAGGTTTTGTAACAATCAATTTGGATTAGGTTGGAGGATGGGCAACTCATTGCCCATCAATTGGCCCTATAGAAAATTCGGATAATCACCAGCTCCGATTGATGGGTAACAAGTTACCCATCCTACATGTCCCTGCGCCGGCCCATTCTGCAATACTGGCTTTACCGGCCCATTTTACATTTAACTGCAAATTGTGAACTTCAAGTCCCCAAATTTCCAAATGTAACGGATACACCGAATTCATCTCCGGGTTTAGCTTTTAATGCTTTCCAACACATCCACCATAAACTGCTCCACATCCCATGCCTTGTCATCGTGTGTTACCCCCAGTCTCACAATCACAACGTTTCTGGAAGGTATTACGGCAACAATCTGGCTGTTAAACCCGCCGAAATAGTACAGATCGGTCGGCAGTTTAGGATAGAGGCGATTTTCGGGATTGCCGTCTTCTCCCCTGTTCAGCCAGATATGCGCTCCATATTCTCCTTTTGGTGCCTTGGATGTGGGGGTGGTGGAATAGTGAACCCAGTTTTCATTGAAAATTCGCTCATTCCCCCAGACACCGTCATTTAGATAAAGCAAACCAATTCGGGCCCAATCTCTCGCTGTGGCGAACATGTAACTGGAGCCAACAAATGAACCGGAAGCATCAGGCTCGATGATGGCGGAATGCATGGATAATCGATCGAATAGTTGCTGCCTGGCAAAATCATTGAATGAAACGAGGGTTCCCCCGGTTTTGTTTCTGATGATGCGAGCGACAATGTTTGCCGTTCCGCTGGAATAGTTCCAGATTGTGTCCGGAGGACCTGCCAGTGGTTTTGAAGCTGCAAACTCCGCCATACTGTTTGAGCCGTATAGCATTTGCACAACATCGGTAAACGGTTCGTAGAGCTCTTCAAAGTCCAGTCCGTCTGACATTCGTAACAACTGGTCAATAGTGATTTCACCCCTTGGGTCTCCGGTTTTTTGCCAGGATTCAACAGGAGCTTTTTCGTCCAGGCTCATCTTTCCGGCTTTAACCAGTATTCCTGCAAGGGAGTTGGTTACGCTTTTGGACATTGACCAGCCCAGCATCGGAATAGAGGGGTCAAACTGCTTTTCATATTTTTCAGTCACAATTCTGTTTTGATAAACAATCACCACAGCCTGGGTGTTTCTGAGGTTTTGTGCAAACGGTTCTTTAAACGCTTCTTCCACTACCTTGTTTAGTTGCACTTGATCCACTTCCGGGGGTAGATTTGAGAAATCCACCAATTCACCGAAAGGCCAGGCTTTCTCAAAATCCGGTTGGGTTTGCTCCAGGGCGCCTTCAGCCTGCCTGTGAAGTTCCTCTCTTGTGCTGTCAATAGCCACCGTGCAGCCAAATCCTTCTCTGTAAACCGCAGTCGTCGGACGCCAAAAGCCAAATCCGGCAGAGCGAACAGTCTGTGCCGTCCGATCCACACTGATTTCAAACAATTTAAACAAGGGATTTGTGGGCTTGACATCATTTTCGAATACCCAGACCGGATCACGCCCTGCCAAAAATGTCTGGGAGCAGACGTACTTGGATGAATAACCGGAGCCAATGGGCATGGCCCCATCAAGATAGTAAATTCCCACGCCTAGAATGACCAAGAGAATGACAGCCGACACCATGATAATTTTTTTCATGTTTCCTCCCTGATATTGTTTAATAATCATTCCAAAATCTGCTGCATCAACCCTAAGTTTTTTCTCAAAAAAAGGCAAATGGAAATGCAGGTTGGGTTGGATACTATTTCCACACACAAAGTCGTTGTTTTTTAAAAGTTCCTGGCATATGATCCAAAAAATATGAACAACGATCAGGTCCAGCCACCTCAACTGGAAAAGAACACCACATCAAGCAAGGGAATGCCATGGTCTATAACGATTTTAAATTCACCGGTGAAGACGGTCAGGACATCTTTACAGCAAACTGGTCACCGGCAAAGAACACCAAAACCAAAGCAGTTCTGCAGCTTGCTCATGGCATGGCTGAACATATTGGCCGGTATAGTCGATTCGCGTCGTTTCTCACTAAACACGGGTACATTGTTTATGGGAATGATCATCGCGGAGCAGGCAAAACTGCGGGTGTCATGGAAGATGTCGGATTTTTTGCCGAAAACAAGGGGTTTCAACTTGTTGTACAGGATTTAAGGCAGCTGACTGGCATCATCAGGGAAAATCACCCTGATCTGCCCGTATTTCTGTTTGGACACAGTATGGGATCATTACTGGTCCGTGAATACATCTCCGGTTCATGCGAATCCGTCCATGGTGCGATTCTCTCCGGTACACCTAAAAATCCCGGGGCCATGGGCAAGGTAGGTGTGGTTCTGGCAAAAATGCAGTCAGCATTCCAAGGAAAAAGAACAAGAAGCCGGTTGTTGAATAAAATGACCTTTGGCAGCTTCAATGCCAGGTTCAAACCCAATCGCACTGATTTCGACTGGCTTACCAGGGATAATGCGGAAGTGGATAAATATATCGATGATCCGTATTGCGGTGTTATCCACAGTGCCGGGTTTTTCCTGGATCTTATCCGGGGATCGATTGAATTGTTCAAACCCGAAAAGCAGGAGAGCACGCCAAGTTCATTACCGCTTTTACTGTTTTCAGGAGAGTTTGACCCCGTAGGTGGGGCCGGTGAAATAGAAAAGGTTGCCCGAACTTACCGGGAAAGCGGTTCACATGATGTCAGCGTGAAAATCTATCCGGAAGGTCGACATGAAATGTTAAATGAAATCAATAAAGAAGAAGTTTATACAGATATAATAACCTGGCTTGATGATCATCTGTCGAACGGCCATCCTGATATAATCCTTCAAAACCGACAGGAAACGGCGTCCAAACCCGATCGTTCCGCCTTGTCGTAATCCATTGGACCTGATCTTAACAACACCTTCGCAGAATGTTGGGCCCAACCAAACAGCATCCGGTGCAGCGAGCCCTCTAACAGGCAGAAAGCAGGTTTGACGATATCAAACCGGTACTCCCGAGATCAACTACCAGCACACAAGCGCCCAAAGCATGGCCTTCGTCCATGATTTAGACTTTTAAATCAGTTCGTTGCAAAACTTTTCGTAATTTTTCGATAGTTTTATTGAGAAGCTTTTTGGCCTTTCTGAACGCCATCAGCCCCTTCACAAATCAAAAGGATTTCAAAATTCGGCATCAAGCCCTATTATTCCTTTCCTGATCAGCAATACCCCTAAAAAAATCGATTGCCTTTTTTACAAATTTCTCAAAATCCCTTGACATGCCCGGGAAAAGCTTAGAGGGTGCATGAGACACATGTCTTACTCACAAACATGTGTTTCACAGCACTCATAATCGCCTGAAAAAAGCCGGATGAGCATCTTTTTAGAGGTTTTTTACATCGGGGTTTGAGCCTGTAAGATCAGTTAAGCACCAATCCCAAAGCTCGCTGGTATAATTCGGGTAAACCATGTTCTTTCATCATTCCGGAGAAATCATCAAGATCAAAAACGAGGTTGCCATGAAACGAAACTGTTTATCATTTTCTTTACTGATATGTTTGATGTTTGTAGCGTCAAACACCTTGGCAGACAGCAATGAGGACGCAGTACACGGTCTGGCCCAGGGCTGTTATGCGATTCAATCCCCTACAAACGGTCATTTCCTTAAAAAGTTCTACAAAGGCGGGCCTGTAGACAACGGCCTGGGGTATCGATTTGAAAGCATCAACATTGCAGATGCCGCCCATTTCTACATGAAGCCGACTTCTTTCTCCTACTATCTGCTGACTGATAAGGACGGAAGGTACCTGGCCAGTCATCTTCCTGCAGAAATCAGTGCGGGTCGCTATGCAGGCGAGTTCGCCGAATGGCGCATGACTGCCGTCGATGCAGGAAGCGGCAATTACCGGTTTAAGTTTCATGGTACCGCTTTAAACATGGGACTTAGACACAATTATAGTACCGGAGGGTTGTACTTTTTTGATCTGTTGAACCCTACCAATAACACCAGCGAGTCAAGTTTTCGATTGATTCCGCAAAACGATTGTACTCCTTTTCCTGAAGTTACCGTAAATGTCAGCGGAAGCAGTGATCTGTTAAAGGGCGATGCGACTCTGCCTGTTCGAGGTTATGTTGATCCTCACACCCATATTACCTCGTATGAGTTTATGGGTGGAAAAATGATGGCAGGCAAACCCTTTCATCGCTGGGGAGTTGAGACCGCGTTAAAGGATAGTAGTGATATTCACGGCCCCTGGGGTTCTTTGGATATCATTGGAAATCTTTATGCCTACGGGGATGTTAACCATAGGTACGATACAAGAGGTTGGCCCGATTTTCCTTTTTGGCCCAATCATAAACAGATGAGCCATATGCAGTATTATTACAAATGGATCGAAAGGGCGTATCTTTCCGGTTTGCGTCTGATGGTAACCGATGTGGTTGAGAACGAAGTGTTGTGTAATGTTCAAAAAACCGTCAACCCGGGCAGCTGGATTAACCCGAACAGCTGCAATTCCATGGATAGTATTCGTCTGCAAGTCAGGCGATTACATGAAATGCAGGATTATATCGACGCCCAGGCCGGAGGTCCGGGAAAAGGATTTTTCAGACTGGTGAAGTCCCCTGAAGAAACCCGGAAGGTGATAGCTGATGGTCAACTGGCGGTTTTGATCGGAGTTGAAACATCTGAAACTTTTAATTGCGGTTATAACGATTCCTGTGACAGAAACGACGTAGAAGCCGGATTGGATGAACTTTATGATCTTGGCATTCGCGCTGTCTTTCCTGCCCATAAGTTCGACAATCAATTGAGTGGCGCCAGGGTAGAACACGGATTCATCAACGTCGGCCAATGGCTTTCCACCGGTCGTTTTTTCGAAACAAAGGAATGCGACGAAGATACTCGTGGAGCTCATTTTACAACAGGATTTCCGATCATCGGAGAAGTCCCGTTTATCAGGGATATTTTGAATGTGATCGGTCTTAATCCGGAATATGACGAAACAATCGAGCATTGCAACAAATATGGATTGACCGAATTAGGCGTGTATCTGATTAACCGCCTGATCGACAGAAAAATGTTGATCGAACTGGATCATTTAAGTGCCAAAGCTGCCGGTGAAGTGATGGATATTGTTGAAGCACGCGGTTATAGCGGAGTCGTTTCCTCCCATAGCTGGATGAACGCAGCAAAAGACGGCGGATTGCATGAAAACACCAAGCGTTTGATACGCATTGGAGGTTTTGCTGCGCCCTATAATTTCAATACCCATAAAATCGCCCCGCTGATCGAAGAACACCTGGATGTTGTGGAACAAACGCCCTATCTACCCGGTGTCAGTTTTGGAACAGATATGAGCGGTTTAGCCGACCAGCCGGCACCACGCGACGATGCAGAAACCAATCCATTGAATTATCCCTTTACTACTGAGCATGGTCTCACTTTTAGTAAGCAGATTTCCGGAAACAGGACTTTTGACCTGAACCTGGATGGTGTGGCTCACTACGGGATGATTGCGGATCATGTCCAGGATATCCGTGAGCAAGCGCCTCCAAGAGTATACGAATCGATTATGACTTCAGCTGAAGCCTACCTGCAAATGTGGGAAAGAGCCCTGGCCAACACCAATACGGATTATATTCATCCATTGGAGCTGTTTGTTAAAATAGTCAATCGCAAAGACAACCGGTGCATGGATATTAACGGCAGGGATGATAACCTGGTCAATGGTGCCAATGTTCAGCTTTGGGATTGCGATGACAGGTCATACGACCAACAATGGTTTTACAACAAGCAAAACCGGATGTTTGAGAACCGGGCTGACCGCAGCAAATGTCTCGATAACAGGGGCCAGGCATACAACGGCGGTGAAATAGTGATCTGGGATTGTGTGGATAATGATAACCTCCGCTGGACTTATGATGGGAATAAACTGGCAAGCAAGCATGACAACAACATTGTGGCCGATGCTTATAATACCGTTCAAGGTGGTAATGTCGGTCAGTGGGAACGTCACACCGGTGTTTGGCAGGAATGGGAATTGAGACCAACCAGGGCGATTCATACCTGGGTGGATTTCAGATCCAAAAGCAATGGAAAATGCCTTGATGTCACGGGAGGCAATGCTGCAAACGGAACCAAGGTTCAAGTATACTCCTGCAACGGGACTGCCGCCCAGCAATGGTTTTTTGATCCCGTCAAAGGAACTCTAAAAAGTAAACTGCCCGGTAATAAATGCCTGGACGTACCGGCCGGACAGACAAACAACGGAACTCAATTGCAAATTTGGGACTGCCAGGCAGGCAACATAAATCAGCAGTTCAACAAAAAAGGAAACTTCTTCAGGCCCAGGTTAAACACAAACAAGACCTTGGATGCAACCGGCAGTGATCGTGTTGTACTTTGGGAATACCACGGCCGTGATAACCAGCGTTGGCGACCGGGAATCAATTAATTACTCAAGTTTCGCACCCCTGTTTTATTCTATCAGTGGCTCTGCAGTTCACTGAGGAAGATGAACTTTACATAAAAGCTATTAGCTACTGGCAGTTAGCTTTTAGCTTTGAACCGAGCACCTTCGTTACGTTTACATTAATACCCAATATAATGGGGCGAAGCGAGTCGTATAAATGAATAGCTGATGGTGGTTTTACACCATACAAACCATCTACTGCAAAAACAGGTGCGAAACTTGAGTCAATCATCAATCTTAAGGGAGCTGGGTTTCTGATTCAGCTCTCAATCCCCCCTCCCATTCTCCGGGAAATCTCTGTTGCCGTCTGCGCAACCAGTGAAGCAGTTTTGTCCAGATCCAAATCCTTGCCTTTATCCAACTCCCAGGAAGCACTGACGGCAGCAATAACCGAATGGCGATAATCGAAGACCGGTGCCCCGACACACATCATTCCCACTTGATCCTCTTCGTTATCCAACGACCAGCCCCTTTTTTTGACCAAATCAATGTCTTTCAGCAGATCAGTGACATTGGAGATAGTGTTTGCCGTAAACGTCCTAAACTGCCCACATCCCATGAGTTCTTTGATATCGTCATTATCCAGACCCGATAACAATGCCTTGCCAAGGGATGTGCAATAGAGAGGTCGTCTCTGCCCAACTATACGATACCTGCGAATATCACTGTAACGCTCCACCTTATCGTAATAGACAACCTCTTTGTCTTGTCTGACAGCCAAAAAGACGGTTGTATCCAGCTGCTGCGAAAGCCTTCTAAGGCAGGATTCCGCCTCGGTCTTCAATTCCAGGTTGTGCAACAAACCGCTGCTTAACTCGATAAATGCCAATCCCAATCGGTACAGGTTGGAAACAGGATCTTTTTCAATATACCCCCGGCCCTGTAAAGAAGCCAGGAGACGATAGGCTGTACTCCTCGGAAGCGAGACAGAGGAGCTGATTTCAGATAGCGCCAGGCCTCGCCTTTCTCGGGATATCAATTCCAGAATATCAAAAGCCCTGTCTAAAGCTTGTACTTTGGTTGTCATTCTTGTTTGTTTTGGTTGGTTACAGCAAAATCTTTAAAGGTCGTCATCTAACAGTTTTGAAGCATGGTTGACTATTCAATTAAACCCCGAAGGGGTGGCATCATAGTCGCCGGCGGTGTTAACCGCTGGTATTCAGACCCAAAGTATTCAAGTCCCGTAGGGACGACACAAACCATCTATGAAGTACGGCTGCCGGAAATTCGCGAACTTTTTAACACATCCCCTTTTTTTATCGGCTTGACTAAATCCTAGGAAAGTATTCTCATTATGTAAACAAAGATTCCATATTATGGAACAGTAGTCATGTTCTCCAGGTAAACTCCTTACTATTCAAGCGGCTTACATCATGAGCGACATTATCAATAAAATCAAACAATTAAAAATCATCCCTGTCGTTACCATCGATAAGGTTTCTGATGTCGAACCCTTGGCAGAGGCACTGGTCTCGGGAGGATTACCATGTGCCGAGATCACCTTGCGGACGGATGAGGGCCTGGATGCAATCAACGTGCTTTCCAGGAATTCCCCGGTGCTTTTAGGCGCCGGAACCGTTTTGACCGTGGATCAAGCATCGGCAGCCAGGGACGCCGGAGCGCAGTTTATAGTGACACCGGGATTCAACCCGAAGGTCGTTCAGCATTGTTTAACGCTTAATATTCCGGTTTTTCCCGGCATATCCAATCCCACGGACATTGAAATGGCCCTGGAGGCGGGTCTCACCGACCTGAAGTTTTTCCCTGCCGAAGCCTATGGCGGAGTGAAAACCCTGAAAGCTTTATCGGCTCCTTATCGGATGGTTAGCTTTATACCCACGGGAGGGATTAGCCAGGACAATATCAATCAATACCTGGGCTTGGATTCCGTCATTGCTTGCGCCGGCAGTTGGATGGTTAAACCGGACTGGATTAAAAACGGCCGGTTCGACAAAGTCCTGGAATCAGTAAAGAAAGCTGTAAAGAAGGTAGGTGCCCATGAGTAACAGAAACCTTAAAATAAAACATGGCCGGGTAAAATATGATTTAGTGGCTTTGGGAGAAGTGATGTTACGCTTCGACCCCGGGGATACCAGAATCAGACATGCAAGGTCATTCAGGATCTGGGAAGGCGGCGGCGAATATAATGTTGCCCGCGGGCTTCAATCCTGTTTTGGAAAAAAGACTGCCATTGTCACGGCATTGGTCGATAACGAGGTTGGTAAACTGGTAAAAGGATTAATAAGCTCGGGAGGCACGGATACCTCATTAATTCAGTGGCTGGCAGATGACGGCATTGGCAGAACCGCACGGAACGGGGTGTATTACCTGGAAAAAGGATTCGGGAAAAGAGCAGCACTTGGGACGTCGGACCGGGGCCACACGGCGATTTCAAAGTTGAAGCCAGAGGATATCGACTGGGAAGATCTTTTCGGCAACCAGGGTGTCCGCTGGTTTCACACCGGTGGTATTTTTGCGGGCTTGTCGGAAACTAGCCCGGGGGTTGTCATTCATGCAGCGAATATCGCTCGAAAACACGGAACAATCGTCTCATACGACCTTAACTTCAGACCCTCTCTTTGGCAGGATCGAGGTGGAAAAGCAGCAGCCGAAATAATGAACTCGGATATACTAAAGCACGTTGATATCCTGTTTGGAGTCAACGCCCTCGAAACCAATCCTACATCACTTGATTACCGGTTGTTTGAAGAGGCCATCGGCACCATATCCGATCGGTATCCCAACCTGAAAGCCATCGCGTCAACCCTGAGAATCGTCCATTCGGCGAATGTGAACGATTGGAGTGGCCTTTTATGGATTAACAATTCCTACTATCGAGGTATGCAATTCCAACATCTCGACATTTATGATCGCGTGGGCGGCGGTGACGGGTTCGCTTCGGGAATAATTTACGGCCTGCTAAACCAGCTCGATTATCAAGAAACGATCAATTATGGAATTGCCCATGGTGCCCTGGTAATGGGCACTCCCGGGGATAACTCCATGGTCGATCATCATGAGGTAAAACAATTGATCCACCAACAAGACGCCACAGTCATCCGTTAGATTTGGGGGTCAGGCTTGGTTGACAACGACAAAAAAAAGAATTATTGATTGGCCTATGAGACGTGTGTCTCACCATAAAACAAGAGTATTATCACATTACATGAATACACATGACCACAAAGCCGTTAAGGGAGCAGGAACGTATCGATAATCGGGATAAGCGATTGCAGACTATTCTGGATGCAGGCAGGGAGCTTTTTTCAAAAAGAGGAATGGCCGATGTTAGTATGAAGGAAATAGCGGAAAAATCACAGATCAGCAGGGCTACTCTATACCGATATTTTCCCTGCAAAGAGGATTTGGCTTTTGCCATTGAACACTATTTTTATCGCGAAATCCTGTTACCTCAATACAAAGAGCAGTTATCCAAAGCTCAAGGGAATGGATTTGAAAAAGTGGCTTTTCACTTCAGATTAATCCTGGGGTCTTACAGGCTCTACCCGGACTATTACAAGTTCACGGGGGCTTTTGATCATTATTTTAATTACAGACAGCAACCCGAGGAGTTGGCGAAAGAGATGAATCGGATTTTTAACAAGGATTTCGATATTGACCCCATGGTGACCTTCATCCAGGAAGGAATTGATGATGGAAGTATTAAACCCGATTTGGACCCGTACCTGACAGCCAAGACCATCGACCAGACTTTATTGAGCTTGTGTCAGCGGATGGCTGTGCGCAGGGAAGAGATTGAATTGGAATTTGAAATAGAGAATTCGGATGATTTGATAGAAAACCTGGTATCCATTCTACTAAACGGCATTAAAAACAATTAAATAGATATGAAGAAGCACGATTGGGAAAACCCCGAAGTATTTGCCATCAACAAGGAACCTGCCCGAACATTCTTTTTTCATTTTCCGGATGATGAAGCTAATTGGAAGATTTGTTTGAACGGTAAATGGAAGTTTAACTGGGTTCCCAAACCATCGCTAAGGCCTGTTGATTTCTTTGAGCTTCATTACCGGGATGCAGACTGGGATGAGATCGATGTTCCCGCTTTATGGGAACTAAAAGGTTATGGCACCCCCTATTACCTTTCCCATTCCTATCCCCCAGCCATTAACATTAAGAAAAACAAAATTCCTTCCATTGACGCCAATGACAACCCGGTCGGTTCTTATCGAATGGAATTTGACCTTCCCGGTGACTGGATTAACCGGGAGCTTTTTATCCACTTCGGTGCAGTAAAATCCGCCTTCTATCTTTGGATCAACGGGCAGAAAGTCGGTTACAGTCAGGCGTCCATGACACCTGCCGAGTTTAATATCAGCCGGTATATTCAACCGGGGAAAAACCTGCTGGCTGTGGAAGTCTATCGCTATTCGGATGGAACTTACCTGGAAGACCAGGACATGTGGTTTCTCAGCGGAATTTACCGGGATGTTTTCCTCTATGCGGAGCCAAAAACTGCAATAAAGGATTTTTATGCGCAAACCGATTTGGATTCAGCTTACACAAACGGTTCTCTTAAGCTTCGTGTAGACGTGACAAATCACAAAACCGAACCCGTTCCCACTCTCAAGCTGGTGGCAACCCTGTGGGATTCGGGGGATAAGCAGTCTGATCCGGTTCATCGTTCCGAATACCCTGTCGACATCTCTAAAAACGGGGATCATCGAATTTTAGACGACATCTTAATTGAATCTCCCAGACTATGGAGTGCGGAGACACCAAATCTCTACTTGCTTGAACTCTCACTATTCAATGCTGATCGGGAATTGCTGGATCATGTGCGACACAAGATCGGTTTTAAGAAAGTTGAAATCAACAATGCACGGCTATTGGTAAACGGAAAACCTGTCATGCTTAAGGGAGTAAATCGTCATGATTACCACCCTGATACAGGCTGGGTCGTCCCGGATTCTGTTTACCTGCAGGATATTTTGATCATGAAGCGAAATAACATCAACGCCCTCAGAACCAGTCACTACCCCTGTGATCCGCGTTTGTATGACCTTTGTGATCAATATGGAATTTATGTCATGGATGAAGCCGATCTTGAAACCCATGGTATTCGAAAACATGTGCCGGGAAGTCGGCCGGAATGGAAAGACGCGACTATCGATCGTGGTGTGCGCATGGTAGAAAGAGATAAAAACAGGGCTTGTGTCATTATGTGGTCCCTGGGTAATGAAGCCGGATTTGGTGACAATTTCAAGGCACAAAAGGAGGCGATGCTTTCCATTGATAACTCGCGACCAGTTCATTATGAAGGAGACTACTATCTAAAAACATCGGACGTTTTTTCCAGAATGTACGGCAGCCCCATGAATTTTGAAAAGGTAGGCCAACACAAAAGCCTGAACAGCCTTATGATCAGTCTCGGCAGTTTTTTACTCGGGGATGCCCCGGCCGTAAAAGTGGAAGATTATCGAGGAAAACCGGTGGTATTGTGTGAATATGCCCATTGCATGGGCAACGCCCTGGGAAATTTTCAAAAGTTCATGGATGTTTTCGAAAAATATCCGCAATTCATCGGTGGTTTCATCTGGGATTTTGTTGACCAGTCCATTCGAGTCAAAGCAAAAGATGGCAGTGATAAATGGCTTTATGGCGGCGATTTTGGTGAAGACAAAACCAACGGTATCTTTTGCACAAACGGAATAGTCGCCGCCGATCGCACTCCCCACCCTGCTTTGGTTGAGGTCAAAAAGGTCTATCAAAACGTGTCTTTCGAACCGGTCAATCCCGCACAAGGGGAATTTGTCGTCCGTAATAAAAACCATTTTACCAGCCTGGCTTATCTGCACTTCAAATGGGAACTGACTGAGAATGGAATGGTGATACAGGAGGGTATTCTTGAATCGCCAAAGGTCGATGCCGACAGTTCAGCGCCCCTGGTAATTCCATTTAAACCCGACAGTATCGACTATAACAAGGAGGTTATCTTAACCATCCGGAGCCTCCTCAAAGAAGATCAACCGTGGGCTGAAAAGGGCCATGAAACTGCGTTTGACCAGTTCATCATTCATAGTCAAAAACCTTTCATCGAGGAAGCAAGCGAATCGTTCATCATTAAGGTAGAAACGAATGATAATAAAATCAAAGTTGTAGCACCAAACTTTTCCTGTATTTTGGATAAATCATCCGGCTGTTTGGAGTCCTATAAATTCAGGGATGAAGAGTATTTTGCCAAACCTTTGGTACCCAATTTTTTCCGCGCCCCGATTGATAATGACGGCTCTGTATCTGCAGGACTACCCGATGGCTTTATCACCACTATCGTTGATAAATTCTTCCCGGACAGAACCTGGCAGAAGGCGGGAGAAAAGCGCACCGTGAAGCGTATTCACATTGAGGAGAACATATCGGGAATGGTCGGAATCACCGTAGAATCGAGACTAAAGAAAACCCAAAACGGATTGACCACGAGCTATTCTATTTTCACGGATGGCAAAATCAAGGTTGAGAGTTCGTTCACACCCAAAAGAGACCTTGTACGATTCGGTATGCAGGGACATGTTCCCTCTAAATACAGTCAAATGTCCTTTTATGGCAGGGGACCCGTGGAAAACTATATCGATCGAAAAACAGGTTCTGCTATTGGTATCTATCAAGGAACACCACGGGATTTCATTCACGATTATGTACGCCCTCAAGAGAATGGGAATCACACAGATGTCCGCTGGATGGCTTTGAAGGACGCACAAGGTAAGGGACCGGTCTTCGTTCAGGCGGACACCAGGCACCTGGAAACCAGTGTCTGGCCATACACCCAGGAGGATCTGGATAAGGCGGATCATATCCATGAACTGCCAACCAGGGAACACCTAACCTTCAATGTGGATTACGGCCAACGAGGCGTCGGGGGAGATCATCCCGGGTTTGCGGTGTTGCACGATGAGTTTAAGTTAAAAAAAGGCCGGGAGTATTCGTATTCATTCTGGATCATTCCCGCGGAGTTGTTTGAGGTGGGTTAATCACAACCGTTAATCGCTGGCTATTATATTTCGCTCCTTCGGAGCTTACCCGGTAAACATCTATTATTATTCAGTCTGGTTGTAGGATGGGTAACTCGTTACTCATCCTACCTTACCTCAACAACATTCTTAAAATCTTATTCAAATAGTCTTATTATCTTCCATGACCAAAGAAAAAGTCTTCCAGCACGAGTTTTTCAGTACTTCAGGCGTAAACGACTTCCAGCTCAAAATCCGGGATCAACTGCCCGTTGGTTATCCTTCTGCCGTCGTTCCGGATCACTATGCCAAAACCTGTTTTGAAGCGGATTATGGAAAACGACACAAGGCTTTCATTGATCACTGCCTGAAAAACCCGGGGTCCGGTAGCATTAAGGGCCATTACCTTGAACTGATCAGGATTCATGAAGGGAAGAAACCTGTCCATGAAGGTATATTGCTGGCTGCGTTGGATTATATCAATCTCCGCAAGGACTGTTCGGATTTCGTGATGCTTGGTATTATCCGCCTGCTTTTTCAATTGAAAGAAAAGCCGCTTTGCTCCGCCGATTTGATCAACAAATCGGAACAAACCATTTTGGATTTCAAATACTGGCCGGATGAACCCGGCATAGATTCCATGTGTTACTGGACGGAAAATCACCAGATCATGTTTAGCGTGAACGAGTACTTGGCAGGTCAATATTTCCCCGATAAAACATTTACGAATTCCGGGATGACCGGGGAAGAAAAGAAGGCGAAGGCGAGTCCGAGAATTCATAAATGGTTGGAATTAAGGTTTAAAACCGGTTTCAGCGAATGGCTTTCACACATCTATTTCGATGAAGATCTTACGGCCCTTATCAACCTGATCGATTTTTGTGACGATGAAGTACTGGTCAAAAAAGCACAAATTGTTACTGACACCCTGCTGTTCGATATCGCGGTCAACTCCTACTATGGACAATTCGTCTCCACTCACGGACGAAGCTACACCAAGGAAAAACTGTCCTCCCTGAAAGAATCAACCATAGATACGGCCAAGTTGCTTTTCGGTATGGGCGTATTCGCCGGGGAAGACAATATGAGTGCTGTCACTCTTGCATTGAGCAAGCGGTATCGCCTTCCTAAAGTTATTTTTAATGTGGCCAACGACACTCAACGTCGTGAACTGCTTAATAAACAGCGCGTTGCCATAAATATTGCAGAAGCTGCCAAATGGGGACTGAATCGCAAGACCGTGGACGACGGCATGATCCTTCTGTCTTACCAGGCTTATGTACACCCCAAAATGATCAATACCATGATCAAAATCCTGGATAGCTATCGCTGGTGGGAAAACCAGTTTTTTCCGGAGTTCAAGGCTCTTAAACGCTTCATGAAAATTGGAAGGTATTTTGGTTTGACCCGGCTGGTAGCGACATTGTTCGAAAGAGACCTGGGGCGCAACACTGTAGAGGAAGCCAATTTGTACACCTACCGCACACCGCACTACATGCTCAGTTCAGCCCAGGATTACAAGAAGGGAATGGGCGCGGACCAACATCATATCTGGCAAGCGACATTGGATGTGGAAGCGATCTGTTTCACCACCCATCCCGGTGGATATGGCGATACCGCACCCAACGGGTATTGGCAGGGGTCAGGGTTTTTACCTCGCGTTGCCCAACATAAAAACGTATCCATTATCCTTTATAAACTGCCTAAAATAGGCGGACTACTTGTACCAAAAGTGCTGCCATTCACCCACGCCTGGTTTCCCGGGGATAAGTTCGATGAAGTCATTGAAAAAAACGGCTGGATATTCGGCCGCAAAGACTTCGGGTACATAGCATTATACGCCGGCCCCCGCTACCGCCGGCAAAAAGAGGGTGAGTTCCGGGATAAAGAAATAATCATTGACGGCAGAAAAAGCGCCTGGATTTGTGAGCTAGGCTCCGAACCCGAAAGCGGCAGTTTTGAACAGTTTATTGAGACTGTATCTTCAGCAGATATACGAGTTAACGGATTAAACGTAGATTATTCCTCGCCAAGCCTGGGACGGCTGCAGTTCTCCTGGAAAGGGGATCTCAAACAGGATGGATCACCTGTACATCTCGCATCTTATCCTCGTTATGACAATCCTTATTGTAAAGCCGAATTTCCGCCAGAATCGATTGAGATTGCAGCAATGGGAAACAAGGTAACCCTTGATCTGGAAAGAAATACCCGGGATGTAGATGAGTTTGTGTGAATTTTCCACATCCAAGTCAAAAAATAAATCAATGATTTTATATACCTATTCTTTGTCAGGATGAAATGTAGGATAGGTAACT
>JANQLH010000321.1 GCA_028280735.1 SAR324 cluster bacterium
TATTGGTGCTCCGGCACGATAATTGTCTCCCCCGATATCGAGAACTCCGGAGTTACCCTTGTTATCTTCCCACTTGATCTCCAATCCTTTGGTAACACCTACACTTCCGCTTTTAAGAACTGTAAAGGTGTAGAACTTGGGGTCAAATTCCGTATATGTTCCGGCTATCTGCCTGCTGGCATTACTTATCCTCGCACCAATCGGTTTTTGAGGTCTTAACAAAGCTGCGAACTCGTCTTCATCCTCATCGACTTCCTTTGAAATCCATTTGGTCAGGTTGGTTATTTCCCCGCCTTCATGACGTTCATTATCATCCAACCACCAATAGTCGGCTGTTGATTCAGCCTGGTAATCAAAGGTTGCGATGTCTCCATCGTTCAATAAGCCCGGTTTGAGAGAGATTTCCAGTCCTTTCCCCAGGGAGAGTTTCGATCCGGGTTCATATCCCTGGCCAACAAAAACAATCCCCTTCTGTCCGTTTTCCGATTTATACTCGATCTTCAGATCTTTAGCCTGGCCAATCTGACCGCTTCCCATAACCGTTAAGGTAAAAACATCATCGTCCTCACTATCCAGTTTGCCGGTGATGATCGGACCTCCCTCCGTTGCCTGTCGTTTCCAACTACTAGGTTGGCTTACCGCCGGTGCACGTTCAGCATCGGATTTCCACCAATAGAGCTCTGATTCCTGTGGTTTTGCCTTGGCCGTGAAAACATCATTCACAATGATTTCACCATCGCTCAAGATCAGACTCAGCCCGTCTACCAACTCCAAGGGTTCGCCCGGCGTATAGTTAAACGAACCAAGATCCAGGTAGCCGTAACGTCCTTTGTTGTCTTCCCAGCGCATTCGCAGGCTTTCACTTACACCGACTATCCCCGTATTAACCGCTGTAAAGGTTAATTCCAGCGAATCTTCTCCTACATATTGTCCGACAATTTCCGGAATAACCGTAGATGCCCCGGTTCCTGTCGGTTTCTTGGGAACTTCTTCAGCCTTGGTAATTCCCTTCCATTTGCTGGGTTGCAGGTAGTAAGGCTCAAACGACGGCATCTCGCCTTCGGTTGTCAGGTTGGATGAAATAAAGATTTCACCCTCTCTACCTGTTTTCTTGCTTGTCAATACTACCTGAAACGGTCTCTCTTTATTACCTGTCTTGATAATACTCGCCGTCAAGTCACCATCCAAACCGTTGACTGCATCTACATATCCTTGTAGATTGTCGTTGGTTTCATCGATGACTATCTTCTCAGGTGGTGATTCACCAATGGTGATGATCACTTCCCCGCGAGCAATCTGATCCTCCTTGGAGCTGAAACCCTGAGAAGCTATCTGATGGCTCAACGCAAGCTTGTCTACAATCAGAGTGTGTTTGCCGGGCTTTGCCCCGGAAGTAGCAAACGCCTCTACAACTTCAGGATGACTGGAAGATACGATTTTTCCTTCCCAAAGTGATTTCTTCGCCAAAACATCGGCTGTCACTTTGGTGTTCTCCAGATACGCTTTTACCTGTTTCCAAGCATCCAGCTCTAAAACCTTTTCATCTTTCCTTGCAATGATCGGCTCAACTTTTTTTCTTTCAGCTGCAATCATCTGTTCGACAATGGATTTTGTATCCATTCCCGAAGAAAGACCGGTAATTACATTCGGATTTGAACTGATTTCAGATGCCATTTCTATCCTTGGAAATTGGTCATAAAAGGCAAAAATTGCCTGACACCAATATTCGTGAAGAATCTTGCCGCCTTAAGGCGACATCTAATTCTGTCATGAATTTGAAACGGTTGTTCCGTGTCTGATGCAGCCACCGGTATTTTAGGGACTACACACGGACCACTTCACCGTAAGCAAAACTAGTGGGATCACACACCAATCCGCACTTTTTTTCCAAGAATAGAACTACAAGTACTATTCCATTACATGAATCTCAGTTATTAATTCTTTATCGGCATCTCTTATGAAAACTTGAGTAAAAAAATTATAAAAGACATAACTCTTTAAATGGTTTGCTTTGATCTTTGATTCCCTGTCTTGTCAAAAAGCAAGAACAAGTCAAAGTCAACGCGACTTTCTTCTTTATCGGCAATTCGAAAAATAACTTGAATGGATTTTGAGATTTTTTTTACTGACAGGCACAATCGGCATGAAGCCGGGTAAGACAGGTAAGCAGGGAGTATTATTTAGGTAAGGTACAAAAAAGTTTTAAGGAATGCGAAGGACTATTTCTTTGTTTGGGCGAGAAGCTGATCGATACGATTGGCATGATCGAATCCTTTATCGAACACAAAGGAGAGTCTTGGGGTGTTTCTTGAGCGCAGGGTTTTTGCGAGTTTGGATTGAAAAAAACCGCTTGCAGTGTTCAGGGCCTCTGTAATAACTTCAGGATCCTTATCGGAACCATACACTGCATAAAATACTAAAGCACTTGATGAATCCGGACTGAGCTTAACGTCAACAATAGTTACCCCTTCAAAGGCGGGGTTGCTGCTGGACTTGTTTAAAATACCGGCCAGTTTCACCTTAATCAGTTCTTTTTTGCGTTCACCAGTTACTTTAGACATTGTTTAACCAACCGGATTTCAAAAACAGTTTATAATTTGGCTGCTGTTTCAAGTCGAAGATAAGATTCCAGTTCATCTCCAACTTTAACATCTTTATATGCATCAATACCTATTCCGCATTCAAAACCGGTTTGAACCTCTTTTGCCGCATCTTTGAATCGTTGCAGGGAAGAAAGCCTGCCGTCATGAATGATAACATTGTCCCTGATAACCCGAACCGGACAATCCCTGACAAATTTTCCCTCTACCACCTTTGATCCGGCAATAACGCCAATTTTGGGAATATTGAAGACTTCCAGAACCTCGGCCTTACCCTGAATTTCTTCTCTGACAATCGGCTTCAGCATACCTTCCAGGGCATTTTTCACATCTCCGATAGTTTCATAGATGATGCTGTACAACCTGATATCAATGTTTTCCTCTTGAGCAACTCGTTTAGCGCTTGGGTCGGGTCGGGTGTTAAAACCAATAATAATTGCCTTGCTGGTGGTGGCAAGCAGAACATCGTTACTGGTGATGGCCCCAACGGCCCCGCGAATAATATTGATTGCAACCTGCTCATTTCCCAAGCGCAGTAAAGCATCAGATAGGGCATCCAGGGAACCGTTGACATCGGTTTTTATAATCAGGTTTAGAATGCTCTTCTCTTCTGCACCAATGGTATCGAACAAATTCTCAAGGGTTCTTTTCTGCTGTTGGGCTTGTCTTTTTTCCTTTTCTTTTTCAGTTCTGAGAACAGCAATCTGGCGGACCTGTTTTTCATCTGTTCCGACATTGAAAGGATCACCTGCTTTGGGAACACCGTTCAGACCGACAATCTCCACCGGGATAGCCGGTCGAGCTTCACTTATTTTTTTTGCCCTGTCATTCCACATAGCCCGCACACGACCATATTCGGTACCAACTACATAATTATCCCCGACAGTTAAGGTTCCGTTTTGTATCAGGATCGTAGCAACATTACCTCGTCCCTTATCCACTTTGGACTCAATTACGACTCCTTGAGCCAGGCGATTCGGATTGGCTTTGAGCTCCATGATTTCTGCCTGCAAATGAACCATTTCCAACAACTTGGATATCCCTTCCCCGCTTTTGGCTGAAACCTTCATCATCGGCGTGTCTCCACCAAACTCCTCAGATACCAGTTCATGTTCCATCAATTGTTGGATTGTTTTTTCAGGGTTAGCGTCCGGTTTGTCACATTTATTAATAGCTACAATTATCGCTACTTCAGCGGCTTTGGCATGATGAATTGCTTCGATTGTTTGTGGTCGAGGGCCATCATCAGCCGCTACCACCAGGATAACAATATCGGTAACATTGGCACCTCGTGCTCTCATGGCGGTAAAAGCCTCGTGACCCGGGGTATCCAAAAATGTTATGCGACCCTCCGCCGTTTTTACGTGATAAGCTCCGATGTGTTGAGTAATCCCACCGGCTTCATCGTCAGTAACATTACTCTTTCTTATTTTATCAAGCAGTGAGGTCTTTCCGTGATCAACATGCCCCATGATGGTAACCACCGGGGGTCTGAGCTCAAGATCCTGATCCTGGTCTTCTTCCTGGTCAATAGCATCCTCGATGGATTCAAATTGAACCTTGAGTTCT
Organism: SAR324 cluster bacterium; assembly: GCA_028280735.1. Classification (GTDB taxonomy): domain Bacteria; phylum SAR324; class SAR324; order XYD2-FULL-50-16; family XYD2-FULL-50-16; genus JAHJTV01. The sequence continues at coordinate 4,170 of JANQLH010000321.1, forward strand.
ATTCCATGTTCAGAAGCCACCAGGGCCGCTGTTTCACCATCGATCGACTGGGTAATCGTCGCCATGATTCCCAGTGACATTAGAGTTTTAATAATTTCAGGAACCTTAATACCGATGATTCCTGCGAGATCTCCTACCGTAATGAATTCCCCTACTATAAGTTCCTTTTGTCTTGGATTAAACACGTGTTTTTCCTTTTTAGCTTCCGCTTGTTTTTTTGCTTTTTCCCTGCGCTTGGCTGATTTTGACATTCTGCGCTTTGCAGCAGGTTTTGGTGTTCTTACTGGTGCTGCTGCCGGTTCATCTTCAAATCCGATGGCTAGATCGTCATCCTGAACATCCTCATCAAGCTCTTCCTTAATGCTCCGTTTGTCCAACTTGACTTTATCTTTTTTCTGAAGACTCTTGATTTGTTTCTTCTCATACTCGTCAATCGGTTTATCAGGCTCTATTGCTTTTTCAGATTTTTTATCTTTTTTCCTGACTTTACTATCAGCTTTTTTCTTTTCTTCAGCTGATTTAGGTTCTACTTTATCTTCGTTTGATGCTTCGGATTCAGAAGGGACATCAACCTTGTTCCTGACGGTGACTTTAACAGGTTCCTTTCGAGCTGCAACTTCTTCTTCAGTAAGCGTTACCGGAACTTCCTCCTTTTTCTTTTTGGATTCTCTTCTCTTCTCCGGTTTCTTCTCTTTTACTTTAATTATTTTCGGTTTGACCGGTTTGTCTTCTTTTTCTTCAGGTTTGATTTCTTCACCGGCCTCAACTGGTTTTTTCTCCTCTGCCTTTTCCTCTTTTTCCTCGACCTGTTCTACTGTCTCGTCTTTTTTGGCGGCCGCTTTTTTGGTCTTTGCCGGCGGTTTCTTAGTTTCGGTCTTGGTTTTGACTTTGGGTTTATCTTCCTTTTCTTCCTTCTCTTCTATCTCTTGTTCTGCTTCAGCAACGACTTCAGGTTCTTCCTTTTCAAGCGCTTTTTTTCTTACGATACGCTTCGGTGCTTTCGGTTTGGCTTCTTCTGCTACAATCTCTTCGATTTCAGCATCCGCCTCTTTCTTTTTCTTTCTGGTCTCAACATCTTTTTCCAGAGGTTTGTCTTCAATTTTCAAAGACGCTTTAATCTTTTTACCTTCTTTCGCCTTTTTCGCTGAGATAATTCTCCGCTTTACCTTTTTAACACCGGTTTGACTGGGAACTTCAGCCTCCTCGATACGAGTCGAAGGCTCAAGCAGATCTTTTTTGATTATGACAATATTATCATCGGATAATGCGGAAAAATTACCCGAGATTTTGATGCCTAAATCATTGATCTTCTTGATCAATTCCTTTGTAGGAATATTAAGCTCTTTAGCCAGTTCAAACACTCTCAACGACATGAACAATCCTCCAATGATATTTTACTTTTCCAGTGTGTCAAATTAATCATACCCGGGTAAACCGTATTATCAGCTACCAACGCTTGTTATTGATCCACAGGAGTAATTATATGCTGTCTTGTTTAGCTTCTGAATTTGATTCATCGCTGCTGTTATTGCTTGCTGCGGTTTCGTCCTTATTTTCCCCGGCTGATTCGGATGAAATCTCTTCTTTTTCCGAAGGTTCCGGAACATTGTCATCAACTGCCGGATCGGGTTGTGATACTTCATTAGCCGGCGCTTCACCTTCGGCTACAGCCTCTTCAGGTTTGTTTGTTTCGGAATTGTTTTCCTGTTCCGCAAAAGAAGCTTCCAAATCTTTTAGTTCATTGCCGGGTTCCCAGGCTGTAATGTTGATCATAATGCCTGTCAACTTTGAAGCAAGCCGAACATTTTGTCCTTGTTTGCCAATGGCCAGAGAGAGTTGATCTTGAGCAATCTGAATATCCGCAACCTTTTTTTCAAGATCAAGATCGATCCGCATGATATCTGCAGGAGCCAAAGCATTGGAAATAAACTGCTCCAGATCATTTGACCATTCAACCACATCGATCCTTTCATCGCACAACTCGGAAACAATCGCCTGAACCCTCGATCCCCTGGGGCCAACACAAGCACCGACAGGATCGACATCCGGATCATTCGTGTGAACAGCAACCTTGGCACGTTTTCCAGGCTCCCGTGCAGCAGCCATCACATCAATAATTCCTTCATATACCTCCGGTACTTCAACTTCAAACAATTTCATTAAAAAATTGGGATGAGTCCTTGAGACAACCAACTGGGGACCTCTACCTTCAGATTGAAGTTCAAGCAGATAGGCGCGAACGTTATCCCCGGGTTGCAGTTTTTCATGGGGTATCTGCTCATAACGATCCAACATTGCTTCAGCGGTATTGCCTATCATAATAATCACCTTGCCTCGCTCGATCCTTGAGACCGTACCATGAACGATGTCGCCTTTTTTATCGGTGTATTTCTCCAGTACCGATTCTCTCTCCGCTTCCCTGATTTTTTGAAAAATCAGCTGACGAGCCGTTTGAGCGATAACCTTGGAAAACTCCTTTGCATCAATTTCATACTCAACCTCATCACCGCATTCTGCCAAGGGATCAAGCTTTTTAACGGAATCCAGCGATATCTCATTATCCGGATCTTCAACCCTTTCCACAACGACTTTGTAGTGCATTAAATCGATCTCTCCGGTCTGCCGATTAAACGACGCTTCAATTGTGCGGTAATTCTTGTATTTTCTGTATGCAGCACCAACAATCGCATCTTCGATTGCTTCAATAATCGACTCCTGTTCCAAACCTCGTTCATGGGCCAATTCGACTATCGCTTCCAGTACACTGCCAGATTTCATGAAACGCTCCTGTGACGTCTTGTTTAGCAATAGCTAAACAATGATGACTGTTTCCTATTTTGGGATTCCTAAAATGATTGTTACAAAACTGCCTGAAGTGCCGTAGTGAAAAGTTGATAAATCAGATCAGATTTCATAAATCAGGATACAATTGGATTTTTTTTATGTTCGCCGGTTCGACTTCAAGTTCGTTCGCCTCATCGCCCAAAACAACAACCTGCTCACTATACGATTTTAATAATCCAATAAACTGTTTGTGTCCCTTTTGCGGGGTCTTAAAGTTGGCTTTGATTCGTTTGCCAAGATTCCGCAAAAAGTCTCGATCTCTTTTTAATTCCCGGAATATTCCCGGTGATCCAACCTCAAGGTAGTATTTATGTCGGATCAGATCTTCGACATCTAACAACAGAGAAACCTTTTCACTGATCACAGCACAATCATCAACCGTAATACCCTCATTTTTATCAATAACAATATCCAGAATACTTCTGCCCTTTTCCTGCCTTAAAACAATATCCACCAATTCGAGATCTGTTTCGACAACTACTGGCTCTATTAATTCCCAAAGCCGGTCGGAAATATCCTTTGTAAGTCGCATTACCTTGTTGAAAAGGCTGTCAATGAATCTTTAGCTCCGTTAACTTAATTTTTCAAAATAACATAGGTTGTGACCTATTGCAATGTGATTCTGGTTGAATTTCCGATAATTTGCAGGGGGTTGATAGCTGAAAACCGGCCTCCCCTTCCTCACAATTCACCATGCTTTTCCGTGATTGCTTTACATTCTTGCAATCGAGCTGGTGATTCTGTGTATAATGACAACTCCGAGTTTCCGTTTTCACCGGTCAGCTTGTCAACAAAACAGTGTCGTTTGTCAATTAATAGGGCGCATATCCTCTCCCAATGCTATCTTAAATCAGCATCAACGGTTGTGTTTGATGACCTGGCAAAAAAAAAGATTAAACTACGTCGTATGTGTTAAAGTAAAACAATGGAAAAAAGTCTTTTACTTTTTACATTCATACTTTAACATTCATCTTATAATTTTCTATGCGCTGTTAGAGAAGAATTCCTGGCCGATTCAACTGCGCGGGTAACATCATCTCCCATTGCCAGGTGTTTCCACTGAAACATGTTATCGAAAGTCGGACTAGATATAGCATTTCCGGCAATGAACAAGGCCAGTTTTAATAACCGTTTACAAAGAGGGGTCTATGAAGATTAGAAGCATATTTATTTTGATCGCAATCGTTTCTCTTATTGCGTCAGGATGCGGTAAATCAAAACCCAAGCAGTTGCCAGTTATCGAAGAAGAGTTTTTAACACTGGCTGATATCGGTGGTCGCACAACATTTCGTGAAGATTCACCGGATGTTCGTGTGATCAAGGTTAAAGCCAAAGCCTTGATTAAGAAAAACGATATTCGATTGGCGAAACGAAATGCTTTGGATAATGCAGGAAAAATCGCTGTTGAGTCCATGGTCCGCGAGCTAATGACATCAGATGATTACAATAGAAGGTATGAAGAAATCGAACGCTATTTTTCCAAGAATATAGACAAGTATATTGTGGACAGGGAGATCGTGGGAGAGCGGAAAATATATAATGACCGGTACTACGGCATTTCAGCGTCTTTCAAAGTCAGTCGGCAAAAAACGTTGGTTGCCCTGCAGAAGGATCTTCGCTTTATTGATGCAAGTGGTAGTACCTTGGTTACGGTAATCACCAGCAAAAAAGGTTTGGATCTCTCGGCCGCCGGTTATAAATTTGAGGATATCGAAGATATGTTGATGAATCAGGTCCAAACAGACTTGAATCAGCGTGGATTGAGAGCCATGGATTTTCGTAACGCCGTTACTGCGATGCAGTCTGATGAACAAAAGCGGAAGCAGTTTGCCCAACTCTCCAAAGAGCAGTTTATGACCATGGTTGCCGGCAGCAGTGCAGGTGAAGCGGCGTTTAACCAACAATTAAAAGAAGCCGAAGAGTACTATTCAACCGGGTTAACGCTTCTCAAACAATTGGCAAAAATCGTTGTGGAGATTAATATTCTCTCCGTTGATCGCACAAGCAAGGCCCTCGTCTTGGGTGTTAACGTCACCGCCAAGAATATTTCCACCGCTACGGGAGGAGCTTTCGCCAACGAAACCTTCAACGTTGCCAGAAGGACCGGTCCAAATACCAGTTCAGCTGCCATGATCACAGAGCTGGTACGTGATACCTATCAGGAGATGAAAACCCGGTTTATACCACAAGTCATTAAGGAGATGTCAACCGTGGATGTTACCGGTGATAAACTGATTCGCTACGAACTGGTCATGAAGGGATTTGACGGTCCCGAATTCAGAAAAATCAGACGGGCCATTGAACGATCGCAAACCGACAGATTCAGGTATATTGATTACGACAACACCTTAAAAGATGCCAGACCTTCGATCAATATCATGTTTGTCAGGTATGCAGGTCGTTTGTCTTCACTTGCCGATATTGTCATGGACACCCTGGATGACGCCAAGATGCCTGCAGATGACCCGATTGTGGCAAGGGATGTCACAGACCTTGTTTTTGAAAGAATTAGAAAGTAGCAAGATTCGTTAACCGGGTAAATTTCAGTTCACTACCCGTCTATCCGACGGGTAAAATAAGGTTTTGTTCAACTTACAGAGGATATCATGAAGAGAACAAAGTTATTTCGATTCGTCATCTTTCTCAGCGGATTCTTATTTTTGCTCAGCGGCTGTGCCAGTCTGGAACAAGCTCGATCACTATATAACCAGGGTAAAGAGCGAGAAGCTTTGCAGATGGCTGCCAAGTACCTGGATGATGGTGATCCCGCCGTTCGTCTTGAGGCAGTCGAACTGATCAGTGAGATAGGCGGCAACGAAGCAGCGAAGTTACTGATGCCCGTTCTGGATGATGAAGACGCGGAGGTACAGATTGCTGCCGTAAACGCTATCGGTAACATCAAATATGTGAAAGCCGCAAAGAAGCTTGTCGCCATGTCTATCTCGACCGATGATGATGTGTTTGAGGCGGTTGCCGGCGCTATACGCAATATTGGTGACCCTGCCACACAATTGTTGGTAAAACGTTACAACACGGCCGGCAGCACAAAAGAAAAAAATGCTTATAAACGAGCGATGTTCGAAGTGGGACCAAGTGTCGCAGCAGCTATAGCCAAATCATTGAAAGGAAAATCTTTCTTTGAAAACAGGGCAAACTTTGAACTGCTCATCGAATTTAAAAATCCAATGGTTGGTGAATGGCTCCTGGACGAACTTGAAAATGAAGAAGTTGCGGATATGGTTGTCGAGGCATTGGTTAAGCTTGGTAATAATGCCATCAATCCAACATTAAACAGGCTGCGCTCCGTCGCAAGAAAAGATGGCTATGTGGACTTGAAAGAGCGGTTAATCAAGACATTGGGTGAGTTAAAAGCCAAAAAAGCAGTATCAACCCTGGAAAGAATGACACGGGACAAAAGCGAACGAGTAAGCAACGCTGCGGAATTCTCGCTCAGAAAGATAAGAGGATTCTAAATCCATCATGATCCCGGTTTCATTATCATTGAAACCGGGACCTCCTCCCCGGATTAAAACTCTATGCCTTTTCTGGCTTCAATTCCTTTTAAATAGTAATGCCGAACCTCCACCATTTCAGTTACCAGGTCTGCCGCTTCAATGAGTCTTGCATCTGCTTTCCTACCGGTGACGACTACCTCAACACCCGGCTCCCGGTTGTCAATCGCAGCAAGCAAGTCATCCACTGATATCAATTCAAAATAGCTCGCGATGTTAGCCTCATCCAGAACTACCAGCTGAAACCTTCCCGATTTTAAAATCCCCTTGATCTCTTCCAATCCCGCTTTTGCGAGGGAAATATCCTGTGCTTCAGGTTGATTGTTAATAAAACAATCCCGCCCGTATTGTTTTAGGACGATGCCCGGGAAATACCGTGAAACGGATAGTAACTCTCCGTATTCCATTCCTTTGACGAATTGTCCGATAAACACATTCATACCGGCACCTGCGGCCCGCAGTGCCAATCCTAATGCGGCAGTTGTCTTTCCTTTTCCGTCTCCGGTATACACGTGGAGCAATCCTTTGTTTGATTTTACCATAGGTCGATTATTGCTTTATCTAATTGAAATAATAACAAATTAGTATCCACTCCAAAAGATCCCACATTGCATGAAGACCGCTGAACGTGTAACCTAACTCAAGATTTCTTGGTTTTTGACCATCTCGTCAATCAAAATTCCAGTTAAACATCAATGAAAGTACCCGGTATCCTTGAACATATTGCTGCAAAAATAGATAAAGAAGGCGGTATTCCCGTTCTTGTCGGCGGGGCAGTTCGCGACCATATCCTGGGACTGGAAAGCAAGGATTTTGATGTCGAGGTGTTTAATATTCATTATAACCAGTTGATCGCCATTTTAAAAAGATTCGGCAAAGTATCGGCTGTCGGCAAAGCATTTGGCGTCTTAAAGCTTTCCAATACCGGTCAACAGTTTGATTTTTCCCTTCCTAGAAATGATACAAAAACCGGTGAAGGCCATCGGGGTTTCAGAATTACCACCAATCCGAACATGTCGTTTCGTACGGCAGCATCCAGAAGGGATTTCACGATCAATTCCATTGGGTACGACCTGATTTCCGGGGAAATCTTAGATGAGTTTCAAGGTCAGTCTGATCTTAAAAACAAGATTCTTCGTGTTGTAGATCCGGCCACATTTGTTGAAGATCCGTTAAGAGTATTAAGAGGTATCCAGTTCGCCGCGCGCTTCAATTTAAGCATTCCCAAGGAAACCAAGACCATACTTGTCGATTTAATCGAAACTTTGGATCAGCTTCCCCGGGAAAGAATATTCAAAGAGATTAGAAAGCTGTTGTTAAAGGCTAAAAAGCCGTCTTCCGGTCTTTTAATTGCGGATGAAATCGGTCTCAATAAAAAGCTCTTCCCTGAATTGAACGCCCTTCACAGTATTCCCCATGATCCGGATTGGTATCCCCAAAACAATGCCTGGTCCCATACCCTGAACGTGATTGATGAAGCCGCGAAGTTGAGAGGTGGGGACAAATTCAAAGACATGGCATTAATGCTTGCTGCCTTGAGTCATGAATTTACGAGTTTGAACCCGGTTGAATTTGTTGATGAGCAATGGCGAAAGCAATACAGAAATGCCCAGTGTCCCACGGTTACCAAATGCTTTATGAATCGAATCACCAATGAATCCAGGTTAATAGAAACAGTGGATCGTATGGTTACAGAGCACCGCTCACTGGCTAAAGCCTTACGTTCAACCAATATTAAGAATGGTGATATTCGCAGGTTGTCCCTGAAAGTTGACGTTCCCCTTCTGGTTAAACTGGCTGAAGCGGATTATTATGGACGCTTCAAAGAGGATGAGAGACCCGCAAGTTTTCCGGCAGGTGAATGGTTATTAAAAAGATTTCACGCTCTTAAACTTGGCAGTGGGCAAAATCTGCAACCAATTTTATTGGGTCGTCATTTGATTTCCCTGGGATTAAAACCAGGACCGTTTTTTGGAAAAATCCTGACCGATGCTTATGAAAAACAGTTGGATGATGAGTTCATGACCCTGGACGATGCCATCGCCTGGGCGCGGAACCAGATAGATAGAGTAGCCGGAGCCAAACCCAAGCGCTTTGGGAACTAATGTCAAGTCAGCCACTGAAAATCCTCTATCGGGATGAACACTACATTGCGGTTAATAAACCGGCTGGATTGCTTGTTCATCCGACTTTCATCGATAAGCATGAAAAACTGACGGCTGTTGGATTGCTTCAGGAACAAACAGGGCAAAATCCTTTAATAATCCACAGACTGGACAAGCCCACTTCCGGAGTACTCCTTTTTGCATGGAGCAAGGAAGCTGCCAGAAAAGGAATGGAAGCATTTGCCAGATCCGAGGTGAAAAAGGTTTATTTAACGGTCGTAAGAGGTTATACGGAAAAGTCCGGCACCATCAAAACCAAGCTGCCTCCGGTCGCTGATAAATTATTGGATTCACAACAACCAAGGGCAAAAAAGGCTAAAACGGCGATAACCGAATACCGCACCTTGAGTAGATATGAACTCCCGGTTTTCATCAGTCGCCATCCCAAATCGCGATATTCGCTGGTAGAGGTTCATCCTCTGACAGGAAGGATGCATCAAATTCGAAGGCATTTAAAACATATCCGTCACCCCATTATTGGTGATACAAAATACGGTGATCACAAACACAACAGGTACTTCCGGGAAAATCTGACATCTAAGTTGTTATTGCTGGCAGCAGTTGAATTGACTTTCTTTCATCCCTATATTCGGAAATACCTTACAATCACCGCCGAACCAGACCCGGGTTTTCTGTCCGTCATCAAGCAATTTGGATGGGATGATTCCCTCCCCCCATCCTGGTCAGCCTGAGCAGCTATGTGCCTGCCTTTAGCGGTTTTGGGTAACTTCCCACACCCTTGCTAAAAAATATCAAGTATAAAATAACAATATAGCCGGCAACAGAAAGCAATGCCATGGAAGGATAGTAGTCACCCAGGGTTCCTGCAATGAAGATGGTGAGCCAGTGAATGAGTATTATCGATTTGGAATGAAGCTGAATGGGAAAGTCATAAAACCGGCAGATTACTGATAAACCGCACAAATTCCACCCGTACAACGAAAAGAACGCATGTAGTCTTAATATCCGTGCCTGCGTGTCATAATCAGGGAGATTTGCTATTTCCAATAGAATATAGGCAATTCCCGTTATAGCAGAGGCCAGTAAAAAGACCAGCCCGGAAATAAGAAAACTCTTTTGTTGCATGCGTTTGCTAAACCGATAAAACAAATAAAGGATCATGATCACAGAGGCAAAAAGCAAAAGAGTAATGACAACTTGAGGGATTAGCACATTGGCAATGATAAAACCAAAAAAGATTATCACTCCCAGGTTAACGGACCAAAATCCTACTTCCTTGAATCCTCTGACGGATTTTAGGTTTTGTTCATTAATCATGGAAAAAATAACCGACATGGTAATCAGCGATACGGGAAACGAAAAACCCAGGTAGAAAGTATCCAGGTTGAGTTTTGGAAAACTAAGGTGTTGATAGTAATTATTATTGATCGTAACCAGGGAAGACAGTACCAATCCGATTGAAAGACAAAGCAGGGAAGCCTGATGAAATTTTCGATAAATGGGCTCTTCGATTTTAAAAAAGCCGATTGGAAATACCGAGAACTCCTTTATGCGAACGCTTTCAACAATAACAGCCAGTATAATAGCAACCGCTATAGACACCTTGTATACCTCCAGGAAAGCAAATACGGCGAAAACCAAAGCCAAGACCAGAAAACTGCATGTTTTAACGGTCAATCGTTTAACTCCTTCTGTGTAATACAAAATAATCGTTCCGCCGCTGCAAAGATTAAACAGAAAAACATGTAAGCGTTCAAAGTTATGCTCGCTTTCCGGTAGAAACAGATGAAGGAATCCAAACAATAAAGCCAGAGGCATCAAAAATGCGAATATTAATCTAAGTTGAAAACTCATTGTTTACCTTAATTTTCTTTACCCAGTACTTGATAAAATAGCTCCCCCGGGGTGCTGTGTCTGAAATAAAAATCTGAATTCGCCAGCTTTTCAGGTAATACACGAACGCTGGACAATAATACTTCTTCACCTTTTTGTCCAAAAGCCGTCCGAATCACTGATTCCGGAATGTTAATCCGGAGTTTGCCACCGGCAACTTTTGCCAATTGTTCTGAGAGTGTATTACTTGTAACCGGATTTGGAGAAACAATATTCAAGGGTCCTTCAATCCCGGCGTCAAGCATTGCGTGGTAGATCGCATCAATCGTGTCGTTTAGACCGATCCAGCTGACATAGTGTTTGCCTGAACCGATACCGGCCTTTAGTCCAAGTCTTGACCCTAACAGAGATCTTTCCAACGCTCCACCTCTTGGATCAAAAACCACTCCAATTCTCAACATAACCGTGCGAGTTCCTGATTCCCGTGCAATAGTGGCTGCCTCTTCCCATTTATGGCAAACCCCTGCGATAAAACTGGTTCCGAAGGTATCATCTTCCCTTAATTCCCGATCTCCCCGATCGCCATAATATCCGATCGCTGAAGCGCTCAAAAATACCTTTGGAGGAGTTTTCATCTTGCAGATGGTTTCGGCTATCAGTCGTGTTCCTTTTAAACGGCTGGATAAGATTTTTTCTTTCTTCTTTTCTGTCCAATGCCCGTTACCAATATTTTCACCTGCCAAATGGATAATGCTGTCAACACCTTCAAGGCGTTCCGAATCAATTTGAAAAAAATCCGGATCCCAGAATATCTCATTTTCGTCTTGCGGCTGATAGCGAACCAGCTTCAATACTTTGTGACCTGCCGTGGTTAAATAAGGAATCAGTTCGGAACCGATAAACCCACTGGCACCCGAAACCAAAATTGTCTGAGGTTCACGATTTTCGAATCCGAGCTGCACCCGCAGATCTTCTTTTAAAGTGCGATGGCGATAGGCAAATATGGCGGATAACTTGTTTTCGATGAGTTTGTAAGACAAAGATTCACGAAAAGGATGGGAAAACAAACGATAGTGGATAAGATCACGAACAAAGCAGGCACTGCTTCCGTCAGGTTCGAACTCATGGGTATGTATCCATTCGCTGAAAGGACCGCGAACTTGTCGGTCCCGGAACAACCTGTTTTCCTCATAGTCGGTATGTCTGGCATGCCAGCGATAAGGAATCCCTCCCGCTTTCATGCGTATCACAACTTCTGCATCTTTTTCTATTCCGCCTGTTCTGAACAATACCCTGATTGGATCCCAGGGAGGACTATATCGCTCGATTGCCCCAAGCCGGGTATGCCACGAAAACACCTCTTCAACCGGTGCTTCAATCCTCGATGTTTTTTCAAATATCGCGTATCTCATCCAAATCGACTGTTGTTTACTGCGTATTCACTTCCGGTAAAACGAAAACCGTAGATCATGTAATTTTATTACTATAATGAAATATCAGACAGATAACAATACTGATTCAAATTAAACCAAGATTAGGTTTTTGTTTTGGATCTTTTTACCGCAGACGATTTCATATTTTTCAAAAGATCAAACCTGATATGGTATGCAAACAAATTTGAATTGCATACAATAGTCGTAGCAAAGATGATCCAAAGCATTACATTCCTCTACCTACTAAAGTGAGGTATCCATGACGAAACAAATCATCAACCTGAGTACAGTTGAACTGCGGTCAACACCTCCCGCGTTCCGTCCTTCCGGTGATACGGCCAAAAAATATCAGGCAAAAACGGGAAGCGTCAGCAGCCTTCTGGGAGCAAAGTTACTTGGATATAACATTACCGAATTGCCCCCGGGAAAACGTGCTTATCCCTTTCATAACCATCGAATTAATGAAGAAATGTTTCTGGTTCTTGAAGGTCACGGTGAGATTCGAATAGGTGATCAATCCTTTCCGATTGAAAAGGACGACATGATAGCATGCCCTCCAGGCGGCAGGGAGACAGCACATCAGATCATCAATACATCTGATGCGCCCTTACGATTTCTCGCCGTAAGCACCAGGCTTTCCCCGGAAATTGCCGAATATCCAGACAGTGATAAATTCGCTGTCCTGGCTCAATTTTCCGATGAAGATGATCCAAACCAAGAATCATTTCGTTATGTAAGCAGAAAAGAAAATAGCCTTAATTACTGGGACGGAGAATAAAACACTGTTTAAACATAAAAACTAATAGAAAAAATGGATGCAATTACTATCGTTGATATCAATGAAGAAAACGTGAATGAATACGGTCTTTGCGGGTACAAAAACCCAAAAAGGCCCGGATTTCCGGAAAAAGTCGATTGGATGAAACAACGGTTAAAAGAGGGTTTGGTTATCAAGACCCTGGTTTCGGAAAATGATGGTGCCCAGGGAATGATTGAATATTTGCCGGGTGAAAATTGCTGGAGATCCGTTCGGGCGGATAATTATATGTTTATTCATTGTCTGTTTGTTGGTTTTAAGAAGGTCTATCAAAACCAGGGATACGCATCCAGACTGATTGAAGCCTGCTTAGACGATGCCGGGAAACAACATAAATCCGGAGTTTGTGTGGTCACCCGTAAGGGTTCGTTTATGGTAGACAAACCGATTTTCATCAAGCACCAATTTGAAGTTGTTGATAAAACAGAGCCGGATTTTGAACTGCTTGTTCGAAAATTTGATTCTACAGCCCCTAATCCGCAGTTTAAAGAAAACCGTGAACTGGTTTCCAAAAAATTTAACAAGGGTCTTACAATCATCCGATCACACCAGTGCCCATACACTGTAAAGAATGTAAACGAGATTTGTGAAACAGCCGTCAAGTCTTTTGGTCTGACACCAACGGTTGTTACAATTGATAACTTCGAAGATGCTCAAAATAACTACCCTTGCGCTGTGGGTAATTTCACCATTTTATATAATGGGAATATCCTGATCGAGCACCCTATCAGCAAAGGCAGATTCACCAATATTATGAAAAAACTGGGGTTATAGTACCGTTCCGGCACAAACCGGTTTTCATTCAAATTGGCTATAGCTGTGTTTACAAACATCAGCCAATTTGGATAAAAAACAAAGAAACAAAATTAGTCTTTTATTAATCGGTTCTGAACTTGACTTTGTTTGTGAGTAACATCTTGTTAAAGTCTATTCTGTTGTTAATTACCGGGATACTGTTGATTCCCGTTCCCGCTTTTGCCGTTTCTGCTAATACGCTTCAAAACTATTTCAAGATTACCCTGTCCCCTTCTTCAGTGAAACAAGGTGAATCCTTTACCGTTTTTATAGATTCCGCACAGACCTTGAAAAGGCTGAAATTAAGGGGATTGAACCAAGACCTCCCTGTTTATCGTATCTGGCATGAAGAACACAATCATCTGTTTCGAGGGTTCATTGGTATTCCGGTCACAAAAAAACCCGGAAACTACAAAATAGTTGCGAAGGCGGTGGATATCAATGGTGAAGAGTTAAAGATATACCAGACACTGCAAATCACAAAAGCAGATTTCAAAGTTCAATACATTAACCTGCCGAAGAAAAAAACCAGCCTCTTAAACAGCGAAATTCTTCGCAAAGAAGGAAAGATACTAGGGAGCAGATTAAGGTTGAAAAACAGAAAAGTCTATTTTGCCAATCACTTTGCCAGGCCCGCCAAAGGCAGGATCAGTTCACAATTTGGAGTCAGGCGTAAATATAATAATGATTTGTTTTCCTCCTATCACAAGGGAATCGATATCGCCAATGTTAAAGGGACTCCGGTCATTGCTTCAAATGGCGGGCGTGTTTCCCTGGCTGAAAATATGAAGTCCAATGGAAAAATCGTCCTCATCAATCATGGGCACGGAATAACCACCATCTATAGTCATTTGAATGCCATAAAAGTGAAAGAGGGACAATGGGTGAAACAGGGACAGATAATCGGATTGATTGGATCAACAGGAATTTCCACCGGTCCGCATCTTCATTTCGGAATGAGTGTCAATAACGTAAGGGTCGATCCCCAGCAATGGCTTTCCAAAGCTATTACCATCTACTACAACACTTCGGAATGATTTTCCATTTCAGGGCAAACTCTGTAATGCAGGATATTAGTATGAATGAAATCTCCCTTCCAAATTTCTGATCCCTTTGACAAATCCACTCTTGGAAAATATGACAAAGGTTTTGTCCAGACCAGGTTCGGTTTGAACCAACTCGGATTTTCTGACTAAGTCTGCGAATACACTATAGTCGATTCTTCGGCTCTGCCATTTGCATTCGATGTAAGCAACCTCCTTGGCACCGATCGCTACCAGATCAATTTCCTCATAATTGTTCCACCAGCGACCTATCTTTTCCGGGACAAATCCCAGGTATTTTTGAGGTTTGTCCAGAATCAACTCCCTTGCATATTGCTCAAAAGCAAAAGAAACAAACGCCTGGTTAAATGATTTTTTTATGCGGTTTAAAACATAATCCACATTTCCGATTTCCAGGTAGGACTGATTCATAAAAACGTAATGCATCCAGAACTTGATAAAATTATCTTTGATTCGATATTGCCCGAATTTGCTTTTTTCCGGCCAGGTTTCCGTAACCGGAACTTCCTTTTCTACAATGTCCAAAGCGTTGAGGCGTTGCATATAACGCGAAAGATAAGATGCGGGCACACCGAGCTTACCGGCAATTTTTCCGATTTTTGTTTCTCCCCTGGAGATGGTTTCCAAAATTGTAAAATAGGTAACAGGCTGACTGATCTCGTCTTTCAGGAGAAATTTGACTTCCGGATACAGGTAGGAATTTTTATCCAGAATTTGAGTCGCTACATTGGTCCAAAACGGCTTTTTGCTATCGTAGAGTTCCAAATATTTGGGCACGGTGCCAAATGAAGCATAGATATTCATTTGATCCAATTTGGAAACCCGCTGAACAAACTTACTGATATGTTTAAACTTCAAAGGTTTCAAATGAATATTGGAAGTGCGCCTTCCGTACAGGGGAGATTTATAGCTTAACAATTCCTTGTGGATAATTGACATTACCGATCCACACAAAATCAAATGGATTTTGCTGTTTTTGAAAGCGGTATCCCAAACCTTCTGGATCAAACCGGAAAAAGATCTGTCCAGTTGGGTCAGGCGATGGTATTCATCGATGACCAATATTATTTTCTTTCGAGCGATGTGATCGCTCAAAAACAATAAAGCTTGTTCAAAATTTTCAAAAGATTGACTGCTCAGGTAATTCTTACCCAAAAAATCCAGAACCTGCGTACTAAATTGTTTAAGCTGATATTCCAGGTTTGCTTCTGTGGCGTAGTAAAAGATGGAAGGTTTATCTTTAATGAATTCGGAGATCAAAGCTGTTTTACCAACCCTTCTTCTTCCGTAAATAACAGTGAAAGATGCTTGTTTTTTGCGATATTCCTGATTAAGTATTTGTAATTCTTGTTTTCTATCGATAAACATATATGTTGTCCGTTATTATGTCTGACAACATAATAACGGAATTGATGAAAAAAACACAGTAATCTTAGCGCCGTCCGGCTTCAAGCTCCAATAGTCGTTCTTTCCGCCATAGGCCACCACCGTAGCCCGTAAGCTTTCCACTTTTTCCAACAACCCTGTGGCAGGGAATCACAATAGATATCCGGTTATCGCCATTTGCTTTGCCTACGGCTCTCACAGCATTTGGCTTGTTAATAAACAGAGCCTGATCGGAATAACTCCTTTTTGTTCCGTAAGGTATTGTCAACAAAGCATTCCATACCGATTTCTGAAAGTCCGTCCCTGCCAAATCCAAGGGTAGTGAAAACATGGTTCGTCTTTGATCAAAATATTCCGAGAGTTCTTGTTGTAAGGTATCCAGGTATAGATGGTTTCCGTCACTCACTTCCGCTTTCAGAATACGGGCCACCGTATCCAATTGTCGTATAGTCCTTTGCCGGTCTTCAAACTCCAACAGACAGATGCCTTTTTCTGATGTAGCTGCCAGGAGAGAACCCAGCGGAGAAATAATGGTGGCGATCACTATTTTATTCTTCATATCAAACGAACTGCCCCGCAGCCAATAAGTGAC
This sequence comes from SAR324 cluster bacterium, assembly GCA_028280735.1. Lineage (GTDB taxonomy): Bacteria > SAR324 > SAR324 > XYD2-FULL-50-16 > XYD2-FULL-50-16 > JAHJTV01. The sequence continues at coordinate 20,572 of JANQLH010000321.1, forward strand.
GGCAACTCTTACGGTTTCGAATAGCCATTAAGCACTGCCTTTGCAGGAGAAAAAGATCTATACGCAACCTTTCAGCTTACATCTGATCCAGTGCCCATTCATACAGCCTTACAATACCGGCTTCCATCAATGCAACATTATAGGAAGAACTTCCGCTATGGACACAACGCCCGATTTCCGTATGTTTTAGATTTTCCCATCTTTGCGAATACCAGGAATTTACATCAGCGCAAAATGAATGGACTGCCGTGCCCAGTATTACAGGAGCTCCTGTCACAATATGGTAGATTTTCGGTTTAACCAATCCGCTGAAGAAGCTGTTCAGATCCGCTCTTCTTGAATAGTAGCCGGAATTTAGAGGATTGGTGCAAGTCGGTTGACCTGATGTGTTGAGTTCATTCTGTCCTTTATTCGGAACCGCATCCAGTATTCCTACAAACACGGGAACATTGTTCCAACCGGACCGTTGTTTTATTTTTTTAGACATTCTCATCGCCAGCGTTCCTCCCCGGCTTGACCCGAACAGAAAAATCCTTTCCACCCGATCGGAACGGCCATGCTTAAGGAACCAATTGGTGAATGCCTTTTCAGCCTTGACTTTGGCGCTGGAAGTATTTTCCCAGTTAAAGTTGGAGTTAAACACAATCCCCACAAAAGTATTGTGAGAACTGAAGTAACCTGAATCAAGCATGCGTCCGGCAAGAGACAGGTCATTTATTGATGCTGTTTTTGAACGATCTCCTTTGCCCCAGCCGTTGTCCCAGCTTTCATTTTGACCGGTCACACAATTGGCACAACCTGTTGAGCCGGAAGATCCTTGCTGACCGGCTATAAACAACATCAAAGTACCGGCATTGCCGGACCCGGGATTCCAGACACGGGAAATATATGTTTTCTTGCGATATTCGGTCCAAATCCCTTCGTTCTTCCATTCGGGATAATCGGGATGATCTTTCCAAACAAATGTTGATTTCTTCCAACGAACCCTGTCTACATTAACCTGTTTATCAGCCAGTACATAACCCGGTACAATAATCAGAAAAACACAAAAAACAGTTGAGATAATCGCTGCTCGCTTCATGCCCCTCCCTTGTTACTTTATATAAAAAAGAGTTGTTCGGAATAAAATGCCAAAGAGAGTATTCAGCAATTAATTTTCCTTGTCAAACCGAAATCAAGAAAAGCCGGAGATGTACGGTAAACGATGCAAATGTGAATGGCTCCGGCGATATTTTTCTGATCGCCGGTTTGCGGATGTTGGAAAGAAACGAAAGCAGTTCAATTAGTAAACGGGGAGACTAATCATCATGTTCCAGCTGACAAAAAACTGGATAATGGTCGGATGCCGCCTTCGCTATTTCATCTTTTTGACAGATTGATCCCGAATCCATCACATACCTGAGTTTATTTTCAGAGTCGATCATATCAGGGGATACGAGGATATGATCGATCCACACCCGATGATTTTTACTATAGGAAATTATTTGATCGGGAAACTCGGCCGTCCATAACTCCCGGTTATGATCTTCCGAAGAGAGATGCCAAAGCGTATTGTGCATGATTTTTTTTGGTTCAAAGATAGACCCCATCAGCGTTTCTATCGAGCTGGCTCCCACTTGTTTTTGATATTCATCCAAACCCGGCTCATCATTCATATCTCCCATGACAATAACAGGAAGATGATTTTCCATATCAAAAATCTGGTCCAGCCTCCTACGGATCTTCTTGGCCTGGGCAAACAGTCTTTTTCTATTGGAAAGTGCCATCCTTTGGTAGGTCAGCAGGTCTTTGACTGCAAATACTCCCTTGGATTTACCCAAGATCAAAATCAGGTAGAATCGAATATCGGTTCCTTTGATACGAAAAAGAACTTCCAGCGGGATTCTTTCAAACTCGCATAGTTCCTGAATGCCATCATCATCGATATCTTCCAGCCAGGGCGAATAAAAGTCGACATTGGTATCTATTTCCAATACTTCAAACGGATCTCGATAATATACCACCAAATCCTGGTATCCCCTGTTCTCCTCACCTTTGGCTATTTGAAAACGACCATTTAGATAGTCCGGGTCGTTCACTAGGACCTCATGGTGTTTTAGCTTGTTACTTGCCTCCACTATCCCCAGAATATGAGGGTCTATATTTTTGATAACCTGCGCAACCTTCTGCAGACGTTCTTTACTATCTTTTCTAACATTGTTTTTATTGAACATTTTTCGCATATGTTCAATATTATAGGACATCATTGTGTATTGAGGCATTCCCTTCCTCCCTTCATAGCCATTAGCGGTCAGCTATCAGCATTTAGCCTAATATGTGTAAACATCAACTATTAACTCAATTTACTTTCCAAATTTTATATATCGATTGTTCCGGGTACATAATCGATATAGGAAATCACCTTAGTTTCTATTATTCCTGCTGCATGCTGATGACATTTTTGGGGCAGATATAGGCACAAATCCCACATCCCTTGCAGTAATCATAATCGATCTCGATATTTCCGCTTGCTTTGTCCCTGGAAATACAAAGATCCGGACAAAACATGATGCAAAGGTCACAATTGTCGCATCTCACAGTGACGAGACATTCCCCGGCGATTTGTCGGGCTGTATCAGCATCCACGATCTTATCGCCATCAACCCAACTACTTGATTTAACAGCAAAATTTTTACAGCAAACTGGAGAGTCGCTCATCTGTGTCTAGTCCTTTGGTTTTTGCAAAAATTCTATTACTCCCTTGGCTGTACGCTTGCCGCTGGCCATTGCCTCCACAACCGTTGAAGACCCATTGGCAAAATCACCTGTAGTGAACAGTCCCGGAAGCTTTTTAAACGGTTTCATATCACTTAACTGACTTTTGGAATTCCAATCCGGAATCACCGGTAATCCCTTGAACACCTGCTCAAAATCTGCACTTTGCCCCACGGCGGAAATAATGGTATCTGCGGCGATATCAAACTCGGAATCAGCGCAAACCATGGGTTTTAAACGATCTGATTTATGATCTTCAACCAGCATGGTTTTAATACATCTTAATCCTTTAACCACACCGTTGTCTGTGATGACTTCCAAAGGAGCTGTTAGAAACTCAAAATCGACCCCTTCCTTGAACGCTTGATTGACTTCAGCAGGCTCAGCCGGCATCTCTGCTTGTCCCCTGCGGTAGATAATCTTTACGGACTCCATACCCATCCTTTTAGCCTTCCTGGCTGTATCTATTGCTGCATTGCCTCCTCCCACCACAAGGATCTTCCTGCCCAGGTCCATGGTTTCCCCGTCAAAAATCTTGTTCAGAAAGGTCAGACAATCCATCAAACCAATCACATTTGATTCATTAGCGATATTCAGGCCGAAACCAATTGTTGTCCCTGTTGCGATGATTACAGCCTTGGCCCCGTTGTTTTCAAGATCCCGGAAAGTTATATCATCACCAAATCGGCTATCGGTATGAATGATTACCCCCAGGGATTCCAGTCTGTCGATCTCTTTTATCAAAACCTTTCGGGGTAGTCTGAAGTCGGGGATAGCCCATTGCAGCATTCCCCCGGGTTCGGAATGTGATTCATATATTTCCACCTGATGTCCGGTAACCGCTAATTCAAAGGCGGCGGTTAATCCTGCCGGTCCTGAGCCTATTATCGCGACCTTTATTCCGTTATCAGCTTGGGCGATTTTCAGCGGCTTCATTGACTCGTAATTCTCGGCCACAAACAATTTTAGAGCCCTGATCGGTACCGGATCACCGAGTGATCCTTTAACACAGGCTTTTTCGCAAGGTCTGGGGCAGACATACCCACAGACAAGTGGCAAGGGATTCGTTTCAAAAATGACTTGCAGGGCATCTTGAAATCGCCCCAATGCAATGAGACGAATGTATTCCCTAATATCCTGGTCGATAGGACAGGCCAATTGGCAGGGTGGGGCTGTTGTTTCCAGATTTGAGGCAATAGAGGTTTCGCTTTTGTTTTCCGTGTAGATCAGGCCACAAAGGTTATCTTCATTTTTTCTGAGTCCAACCATCGGTTCGGCCGGACAGGCTCGATAACAGACTGAACAACTGTTACATTGTTGCTGATTGGCCAGGGGTTTGTGGGTTCTGCCTTCAACACTCATTGTACTATCTCTCCAAGCCTTTCACCCAAACGTAACGCTTTCAAATTGATTTCCACCAAATGTGATGGCAATTCAGCCCGAATAGTATTTTCGAGTGATTTTGTTTCCACTATGCCGAGTTGTGCGTTCACAGCACCAAGGAAAGTAATGTTGACAACCTGTTTATTGCCCAGTTCCTTCAATACCTGACTGGTAATATCCATACCAAGCTGACGGAAGGAAACGTTTTCTTCGGGACAAAACTGTGATTGATCGAATAAAACAATGCCCGAACCAGGTTTCACTGATGCTTGGTTCGATAAGTAAGCACTTTGAGCAAAAGCCACCAGTATATCAATTTCCAGAATATGGGGAAATAGAATGGGTTGATCAGATATTATAACATCTGCCCCGGTTAGTCCGCCCCGTGCTTGAGAACCGTATGCGTTGGCACCGGATACCCATTTGCCCTCAGAGACAGCTGCCTTGCCCAAAAGTGTACCCGCAAAGACAACGCCATGACCTCCAAGGCCGCTCAATCGGATCTGTTTAATCGTCGCCATTTCTCCACTCACCTGTAACTATTTTTTCTGCCCGTTCAGCCTCGTCCATTAAATCGGCTTCCTCCCGACTGACGCAACGCGTCATCAGAGACTCCAACATAGGCTCTACCGATTTGGCGTCATTTCGTCTTCCATACTGGGTGTAACAGGGAGACAATACTTCAATAAATGAAAATCGCTTGGATTCAAGGCATGATGTAATGGCTTCAATCAACAGGTAGGGTTGGGTTACAGCAAACCTTGCGGCATATTGTGCTCCGGCCCCCAGCACCAGGTTGATAAGGTCAAATGGCTTGTACGGATTGCCTTGCCTGGTTGTGGAACTTCTGGTTCCCAGGGGAGAGGTTGAAGCCGCTTGACCGCCTGTCATGCCATAGATCATGTTATTAGCGCAAATGACAGTCATATCGAGATCCCTTCTTGCTGCATGAATCAAGTGATTTCCACCAATGGATGTCAAATCGCCATCACCGCTAATCACGATCGTCTTCAGATCAGGATTGAATAACTTGGCTCCGGTCGCAAAGGCCAGGGCTCTTCCATGCAAGGTGTGCAAGGTATCTGCTTTGAAGTTGGGACTGGGAATCCAGGCTGCGCAACCAATTCCGGAAACAAAAAGCATTTCTTCAAATTTCAAACCCGAGTTTCTGATGGCTCGTAAAAGGTGATTCATCAGAATCCCGTGACCACATCCCGCACAAAATGGTGTGGATTTCACCTCCGGTCTCAGGTATTCCGCAAACTCCCTTGTCATCGATACACCTCCCGGATTTTTTCAATTATCGAATGAGGCCGAATAACCTCTCCATTAACCTGGTTGAGTGGTATTACATCTCCGGCAAACACCTTCTTCACTTCGCCGACTATTTGTCCCAGGTTCATTTCCGGTACGAGAATTTTCCTTACCCCTCCAAAATCCTTGAGGATGTTTTCGGGAAAAGGCCAAATCGTTTTTAACCTTACCAATCCAACTTTAAATCCCTCTTGTCTCAATTGATTTACTGCATAGACCGAACTCCTGGCTGTAAATCCATAGGACAAAACCAGTAGTTCCGCGTCGTCGGTGAACACCGATTCAGTTTCGACGATTAGATCCCTATGATTGAGTATTTTGAGGTTAATACGTTTAACCAGTTTTTGGTGGCAATCCGGATCTTCCGTTTTTCTGAAGCCCATACCGTCATGAGTCGAGCCCGTAATCATCAGGTTTTCCCCTTCTCCAAATGCCGGCATGGGAGGAACACCGTCAATCGCTTCGGTATCAAATGGAGCTGATCCTTTTTGTTTTGCCCTGTTTTCATGATGAATCTTGTCGGGCACGGTCATTCTTTCCCTCAAATGACCGATCGCCTCTTCCGCACTTACTATGACCGGGACTCTATATCGTTCTGCCAGATTGAAAGCCTGTATTGAACAATCATACATTTCCTGAACGGACCAGGGACAAAAACTTATGACCTGATAATCCCCATGAGATCCCCATTTGGCCTGCATATGATCCCCGCTGGCAGTTCTGGTAGCTTGACCTGTGCCTGGTCCGGCTCTTTGGATATCCATAATTACCAGGGGGGTCTCGGTAAAGGCAGCATATCCCAGGGCTTCCTGCATCAAGCTAAACCCGGGACCCGATGTAGCTGTCATTCCTTTGGCACCGGCCCAAACCGCCCCAATAACGGAGCAGATTGAAGCAATTTCGTCTTCCATCTGTACGAACACCCCATCCACATTGGGTAATTTATCCGCCATGTGTTCCATGATTTCACTGGAAGGAGTAATGGGATAGCCCGCGTAAAACCGACATCCGGCATCTATTGCAGCTACAGCAGCTGCTTCATTGCCCGAAAAGTAGTATTCACCGGGTGGGAGATGTGGTTTGGATAGCTTCATGAGTGTCATATCGGATAGCGTCATGTTATTTCTTACTACCTGATGATTCCACTAAGTTCTGTTAAAGACAAGTACAAGGTTGGCCGATTATCCATATTGCACATACTTTTACTTTTCCAAATCAATTCCGGATATTTTGAGCTGGTCCAGCCAGGCATTTGTTGCAGCGTTGAACAGCTCGGGCTGTTCTATCTGAATATTGTGTCCGGAATAGTTACTCACTACCAGGCTTGCTGCCGGAAATTTTTTAAACAATTCAATACCATCCAGGTAGCCGACTGCATTATCGTAACGTGCCAATAATATTGCTGTAGGTTGATTAAAATCAGATGCATATTCATCGGGATCGAATGAAAACTCACTATCCCTGATTCTTTCCAGCAAGCCAAAATCTGCCTGACGTACTGCGGACAGTATTTCTGCGTTGAATCGTTCCCAAACCTCGCGAGTTTGCAAAACCACACTACTCTGAAAATCTTCCGCATCCAACATGGACAACTCGGAAAGCAGCATGGTGTCTTCCTCAAGAACCTTGAGTTCCGGAACTGTGCGTTTTGATCGATCGAAATAAACCACGGGACAGATCAACAGCATCCCGGTGCATCTTTCGCGATATCGATACGCCACGCCACGAGCGAGGTATCCCCCGTATGATTCTCCAACTATTGCAAAATCCCCGGTGGGGATTACCCGGTCAATAAATCCACAGATAAAATCCAACATATCTTGTGAATCCTGAATATCGTCGCAGGATGGTGACATCCCCATTCCCGGCATATCAAAATAAATTCTCTGAAATCCGGTTCGATTGACAAATAATGGCTCCATACACCCCGTCATCACGCGGTGATCAAGGCTAAATGCATGAATCATAAGAATCGGCAGCCCTGTTCCTTTAATGTCATGAAACGCTTCAATATCACTAAACTTCATTGCTTCCCCGATGGTTATTAAACACTCCGTGAACGCTCCCCTGCACGGAAATATGATGATTTGTCAAAGCTTAGACCTTCAATTCCGCAGATTATACTTTTAACTTAGCTTTTCATCGATAACCTAAACGTTCACGAGCACGATTTTGATTCAATACTAAACCCCATAATCCGCTCACATTATCCGGTTAGGTCAGAATGAACATAAACAATTCGGTTTAACATCAGCAAACAAAAAACGGCATTTGCTTGCTGATAAACAATTGTTAAAATAAAAGAACAAATTAGCAACTACCTTTCTTATTCAAAAACTATAGCAGGAGACCGAATATGACCATAACCGGGGGCGATATCGTTGCCGACATTTTGAAAAGTCATAACATCCCATTTTTGTTTACCTTATGTGGTGGTCACATCTCTCCAATCCTGGTTGGAGCCAAGTCAAAAGGCATCAGAGTCGTTGATGTCCGCAGTGAAGTCAATGCTGTTTTTGCAGCTGATGCTTTTGCCAGGCTGACCGGTATTCCGGGCATCGCAGTGGTAACAGCCGGTCCCGGTGTCACCAATACCGTTACCGCCATGAAAAACGCCCAGATGGCACAGTCTCCGGTTGTCCTGCTGGGAGGCGCTGCTGCAACTGTGATTAAAGGCCGGGGATCACTTCAGGACATTGATCAGATCTCCCTGCTGCAATCCATTGTTAAGCAAGCCGTTACCATCAACCAGAACTGCGACATCGTTTCCGTTCTGGAGCATGCTTTGAAAGTTGCACAATCCGACACACCCGGTCCGGTTTTTGTGGAATGCCCAATTGACCTCCTCTACAGCGAAGAGCTGGTCAGAGAATGGTACGGTGTTAAATCCGACACCGCATCGGAAGGCGGAATCAAAAGTAAACTGTTTCAGTTTTACCTGGATCACCACGTGAACAAAATGTTTGCCTGTGATTTTGATGCGATGGAACCGGCACATGAATCAGTTACTATTCCCGAATTGAAACCGGAAAAAGTTGAAAAAGCCAAACAAGCCATTGAAAAGTCGAAACAACCCCTTTTAATCATCGGTAGTCAGGCCATGCTTTGCCAGGGAGACACCGAGCTCTTGCAACAAGCCGTTCAAAAACTGGGTATTCCGGTCTATCTGACAGGAATGGCTCGCGGACTGATGGGTAAGAATCACCCCCTGCAGTTAAGGCACTCCAGGAGTGCCGCATTAAAAAAGGCTGATCTTGTCATCCTTGCCGGTATGCCCTGCGATTTCAGACTCAACTATGGGCGCAGCATCAATTCCAAGGCCTTATTAATAGGGGTCAACCGGAATAAAAAGGACCTGACCTTAAATCGAAAACCGGATCTCGGAATCCAATCGGACCCAAGCTCATTTCTTGTAAGTCTTTCATCCGTATATTCCTGTGATGAAAAAGTGATTGCACCCTGGCTGAATGAGCTGAGAACAGCTGACGATGCTCGTAACCAGGGAATAGCTGAAAAGGCAGCTGTAAAAAACGATTCCGTTAACCCGTTAAGATTTTTTCAGGAGTTGGATGCTTTTCTGGATCAGAAAAGCATTATTGTTGCAGACGGTGGAGATTTTGTAGCTACCGCATCTTACATTCTACAGCCGAGAAAACCATTGAGCTGGCTTGATCCCGGTGTGTTTGGAACACTGGGAGTCGGGGCAGGTTTTGCCATGGGTGCAAAATTAAGCAGCAACGATCATGAAGTATGGCTGATTTACGGTGACGGAGCTGCCGGATACAGTCTGCAGGAGATAGATACCTTTGTCAGACACAGATTACCAATAATAGCAGTTATAGGTAACGATGCCTCCTGGGCTCAGATTGCAAGGGATCAAGTAGTCGTTTTAAAAGATGATGTCGCGACAACGTTGCGCCAAACGGATTATCACATTGTGGCTGAAGGATTCGGTGCAAAAGGCCTGTTGCTTGATCATGAAGAAAACATCACAAACACCCTGGAACAAGCCCGGGAATTCGCCGGACAAGGAATACCTGTAGTGATCAATGTCTTGATCGACAAAACCGATTTCAGAGAGGGATCAATTTCAATGTAGACTCTTTAGCCCCCCATGAAAAGGATTCAAATGAAGAATATCAACCATTAATGAAAATCATTTTACAAAAAGGGAGATGTAGAGCACATAATTGGCAAATTGGGCATGAACCTGTCAAAATAAAATAAGGTGGCGAAAATCTGTTTTCTTATCATCAAAGCGATATTCCAACTGCTTTGAAAAAAGAAAATGACCAGTTCTATACTAGTTGTGGGAGGGGATGATGAAGTATTCCGAGTTTGGGAACAAGTTTTTAACGGATTCCGGAATTTTAAGGTTAATGGATGACCTCGGAAATGCCATGGCTGAAGGCGGTAAAGACATGCTTATGCTTGGTGGAGGAAATCCTGCCCATATTCCGGAAATCGAAACCCTTTTTCGAAGCAGAATTGAAGAGATTGTCAATAATAAAAACGAGTTTGAATGCGTTGTAGGCAATTACGATACTCCAAGAGGTGAAAAATATTTCATACACTACCTGGCTGAGATGCTTAGCGAAAACTTTGGCTGGAAGGTTGGTCCGGAAAACATTGCTCTTACCAACGGTAGTCAGACCGCGTTTTTCTATTTATTCAACATGTTTGCCGGAGTTCATAAAAGCGGACAACAGAAAAAGATCCTGCTGCCTTTAGCCCCTGAGTACATAGGGTACAGTGATGTAGGACTTACCGATGATTTTTTTACAACCTTTAAACCTGATATCAGTCATCTTGATAACAAGATGTTCAAATACCAGGTAAATTTCAGCGATTTAGAAATTACCGATGAAATAGCTGCTATCTGCGTATCTCGTCCGACCAATCCTACCGGTAATGTACTCACCGATGACGAAATCGATAAGTTAAGCAACCTGGCAATTCAACACAAGATCCCGCTGATTATCGATAACGCTTACGGTACACCTTTTCCGAACATCATCTTTACCAACGCCAAACCGATCTGGGACCGGCACATTGTGCTTTCCATGAGTCTGTCGAAATTGGGATTACCGGGAACCCGGACCGGGATTTTGGTTGCGAACGAAGAGATTATCGAAATGATCGTACGAATGAATGCCGTGCTGAGCTTAGCACCCAATAGTGTCGGCGTTGCCCTGGCACTAAGCCTATTTAGATCGTCTCAGATCATCGAAGTAAGCAAAAAAATCATTCTGCCTTTCTACCAGGATAAGGTTAAAAAAGCGTTTGACTTACTATCTTCAGAACTTGAGGGACTGGATTGCCATATCCATAAACCGGAAGGTGCCCTGTTTTTATGGCTGTGGATGAAGGACCTGCCAATATCCGACCAGGAGCTTTATAACAGACTCAAAGATCGCAAAACACTGGTCGTACCCGGACATTACTTCTTCCCCGGCTTAAAAGAAGAATGGAGGCATAAGTCGGAATGCATCCGCATCACTTATACCATGGCGGAAGATATTGTTGAGAAGGGATTAAAAAACATCGCCGATGAAGTTCGAAAGGCATACGGAGTTTAAAGCCCGAACTCCTCCTTTGTTTCCGTAAATTTCTCTACTGCGAAATCTAGATCATCCTTGGAATGAGCGGCTGATACCTGGGTTCGAATTCGGGCCGCTCCCTTTGGCACCACAGGATAGGAAAAACCAATCACGTAAACACCTTTTTCCAGTAAGGAGG
>JANQLH010000328.1 GCA_028280735.1 SAR324 cluster bacterium
ATACCAAATTACACTCTTCCCTGTAAGGGAAGATTATAACAGCCTAGGGTAAGTGAGCTTGCGAACGTCACCCTAGGCTAACTTAATGAACGCTTTCAGCGTTAAGCGTAATTCATTGTTGTTATATCGGGAAACACCTTAGTGCATATGGGGGTTGGCCCGGAATCCATTTGCAACTGATTGAAATAATTGTTGGACCCCGGATCATGAGATGCGAAGTTTGCAGCATCGATCGGGGTGACAAGTGTGACGTTTCGTCTATTACGACACAGCCTGCAAGTCCGGCATGACTTGAGGTGAGATTGATCGCCAGATAAGAAGGTTTCTCTTGTTGGTAAGAAGTTACCGATTGTTTTCCCGGCAGTGACTTAAACTCCATCTGCAAGTTGAAAAACGAAAAATGGAGTTTAAGACCAGTTCGAAGAATTTAGTGCCGGAAGGAGAAGCAGAAGAATGTAGAAAACTCCAAGGCGAAGACTTTGGGGTTTAAATATATAAAGATGGCAGCGTAGCTGCCACTCTATAGAAAATCTTAGATCTAAAATCTTACATCTAAAATACCCTAGTATACTACAGCAAGTATTCTGTTTTATTGAAGTTTTAGAGTTTAGATTTTAGATTTCAGAATTTTTAAGGTGTGATAGCTACGCCAACGACTAGTAAATATTTAAGAAATAGAAGTAAAGAATTTCCTAAGGATGGATACCGGAAAAATAGCTGAAAATTAGATGAATAGCGAGTTGGTAGGAAAGGTGAAGTGGATTGGAAATCTGTGGGTTTCGCTCGGGGTTTAAAAATATAAAGATGGCAGCGTAGCTGCCACTCTATAGAAAATCTTAGATCTAAAATCTTACATCTAAAATGCCCTAATACATTGAGTTTGGTAGAAATAAGACCAATTGGGGAAAGGCAATCAGAATCGCGATACCGACGACTACGGCCAACAGAAACGGTAGTATGCCCTTAAAAATCGTTTCCAGGTGGATGTCTCCAATGATGCTTTTTGAAACCCCGTAAACGACGTAGACATTAATACCGACGGGAGGCGTAATCACACCCATTTCCGCAACCAGAACAATGATAATTCCAAACCAGATGGGGTCGTAACCCAGGTTTGTTACCACCGGGAAGAAGATGGGGATGGTCAGCATGATTAATCCCAGGGAATCCATAAAACACCCTCCCAGGAAATAAATCAGCACGATAATGGCCATGATCATGAAAGGGGGAAATGCCAGTCCGCTAACCCAGGTGGCGATCTCAAAAGGTATTCGGGTCACAGCGAGAAACCGGCTAAAGACAACAGCGCCGGCAATCAGAAACATCACCATACAAGTGGTGCTGAGCGTTTCGTATAGTGCTTTGACAAGAGAGTTCCAGCTCAATTGTCTGCGAATGACAGCAATGATCAAAACACCGGCAGCCCCAACAGCAGCGGACTCTGTTGGAGAAAATATTCCTTTGTACAGCCCGCCGATAGAAATGAGGAAAACTATCATGGTGTCGACCAATCCTGTCAACGATTTTAGTTTTTCTCCCCACGTAAATTTTTCGCCGGCAGGGCCTTTGTCCGGAGAACGCAGGCAAGTGACGTAAATACAGATGATAAACAAAATAGTCAGCAGGATCGCAGGAATTATTCCGGCAACAAAAAGGGCCCCGATGGATTGTTCTGTCATAATGCCGTAAATAATCAGAACAACACTGGGAGGCATGATCATTCCTAGTCCCCCACCGGAAGCAACAGAACCGGCAGCCAGATCGTTGGTGTAATTATATCGCTTCATTTCAGGCATACCGACGGTTGTCATGATCGAGGCCGTTGCCGGACTGGAACCACATACAGCTCCAAACGCGGTGCATGAAGACACCGTTGCCATGGCCAGCCCACCCCGAACGTTTCCTAGAAACCGATAGGCAGTATTGTAGAGTCGTTTGCTGATTCCGCTGTTAAAAGCTATCTGACCCATCAATATAAAGAGCGGGATTGTCGTTAACTCGTACGAAGAAAAGGAGCTGTAGATACTACGAGATAAGAGATTTAATGCACCTTCAAATGAAATAAGAATTCCGAAACCCAGAAAGCCTACCAAAGCCATTACATAAGCTACGGACATCCTTGTCAAAAAAATCACCAGCATCACCAAAATGCCGAGTATTCCTATTGTAATCGGACTCATGCGTCCCCTTTTTCTTCTTTTGTAGAAAGAATAATGTCTTTGATATCTTTAATGATTATTACGTCCCTGATGATGAAGAAGTTCAAGAAAAAGAAACATACGGCCAGGGCAAAAATAATCAGGTATTCGGGAAACTCGAGATTCATGGAAACCTCACCGGATTGCCAGGTATCGTACCCGTAAGCAAACATCATGATGGTTATTGCTGTCATTAATAAAGCAGATAAAGTATCCGTGACGAGTTTTAGGATAATCTGGATTTTGGGTTTCAGTAAGCGAAAGACAATTTCAACACCAACATGAATCCTTTCCAGATGCGAAAATGGCAATGAAAGAGCGATTACCAGGGTTAAAAGAAAACTCACGATCTCTTCAGAACCAAAAATAGGCTTTCCAAAGAAACGAACAGTGATGTCGCTGCAGGTCACAACAACCATTGCCATTAGACAAACAGCTGCCATTGCCCTCATCTTTTTTTCAAGACGGTCAAGAATCGGCCAAATTGCTTTCATCTTAGATTAAATTGGTAGTTTTGAGTTTTTATGAGGATATCTAAGCCGGTTTTTCAACCGGCTTGAAAGGGTTATTGAAGGCTTTTTAGAGTATCAACGGTATATTTTACAATTTCGTCACCGTTTAATCTCTTTTTATCCAATACTTTTGCATAATCGCCAATGATCGGCTCAACAGCCTTTTTCCATCTGGCGGCTTCTTTTTTGTCAAGTCCGATGAGGGTGTTTCCCTGGCTTAAGAAGGATTTAAGCCCCAAGGAGTCCGAAGTGTCCCAGGCTTCACCGTGAAGTTTGATGTACTTTTCATTCAGCCGCTCAATGGCCTGCTGTGAGTTCTTGGAGAGTTTTCTCCACTTGCTTTTGTTCATTACGATAAAAAACGTGGTTGTATAGGCGATATCATAAGCAGCGGTTCCGTAGTCAACGACTTCACCCATCTTCCAGCCTTTATTGGTCTCCATGGGATAAACGCCACCATTTACCACACCTTTTTGGATGTTTTGATATGCTTCCGTCATAGGACCACCCACCGGTGTCCCCCCGGCTGCCTTGACTATTTTGGCGGCGTAAGCGGTTGCCCTGATTTTTAGACCGTTGAGATCTTCCAGTTTGCGAACGGGGGTCTTTGCGGTAAAGAACATCCCGGGGCCGTGAGCATGGAAAAACATCACCTTAACGTCCTTAAATTCTTTGGGGTTGAATTTATTGTAAACAGCGTTAGCCACCTTTGTTGCAACTTCGCCGCTTGGGTATCCCAGGGGCAGGTCGATGGTTCCCATAACCGGAAACCTTCCACCGGAGTAGGCTAGCACGGAGAATCCGATATCGGCGATACCATTTACCACACCATCGTAGATCTGTTTTGGTTTTAGCAACGTTCCACCGGGATAGTATTGAACTGTTACCTCACCATTGGTTACCTGATTCACCTCCTTGCACCATTGATCCGCAAGTTTTGATTGAATGTGCGTTGGTGGAAAAAAATTGGCGTACGTTAATTTAACAGCCATGGCCGCGTTCGGAGCTGTCAAAAACAACAGCGAAATGACAGCTGATGCCAGCAGGACCTTAAGCTTTTTCATTAGAAATCTCCTTTTTGATGTTTTCTGAAACGTCTCCCTTCAAAAACAAAAAATTTTTGGAAGCCTTTTATTGGTAACCTCAGGCCGTTTCCAATTCAATATCTTTATTCTCCTGCTAAAGATACCAATTTGCGAGTCTCCTCCAATAAGGTGTCGCAGTGTCTTTTGCAGCTGTACCGAAAATCGTCCACCTTATTAAACCATGCCTCTAATAGCCTTGCTTTCAGGTAGATACCTGTCGGCAAAAGCATGCGGTTAATTTGCGGATCAGCAAAAACAAACAGGGGCTAATCCACGTAAAGGTTGCCAGGATATTAAACCGGATGATTATATCAGTCAATGAAGAACGATTTTAGCGCGAATGTATTCCAATTTACGGCCTATAACCACGCCTCTCGCAAAAAGATTCAGCTCATACGAGCAACAAACATACCAGGTTTTTTGTCGGCTTTCATGCGAAACTCGTATCTTTAGCGATGGATAACATCGGCCAACTTACTTGTTTTTATTGCCTGTGATCGATAAAGCTTCGGGTTTATCCAAGACTTAGCCGGGAGTTTCGGAATTACCCATCGGACCCGGATGATCGCTTGAGAATAGAACTCAGTCGATTGCTTCGTTCGCTCCGGTTATACATCCGCCGATTTAATCATTTTTTGTTTTGAACTATGGTTTTTTCTTACACGTTCGTAAGAAATTTCAGATGTCGAACTTGATTTGCAGAATTTTATGTTTGAAACTGACCAAAAAACATTGAAATCTTAGTCATTTAAAATTACTGCAGACATCGGGACAAAAATGATCCATTGGCTCGGGAAAATCAACTTAAAATGTTGTTATATTAAGGCAAACAATGTTACGGGTCAAGGTTGACACATATTTATTCTGTATTGTCCCGGAATGAAGGAAAATAAAACAGCCGGGGAAGGGCCCATATCTTGTCCCGATTCTGCCATTCGACCGATTCGGAATTATCGTCTAAAATCGATGAATAAACATTCGGTCATTGGCGAAACACAATACTCGCTGCATTGATTTGGGAACAGGGGGTGCCAGTTTGACAATAACCCGGTTGCCGGGAAAACGTTGATACCTATCATCCCATAGTTTAGGTACTCGATACTGGATTCGATATTGCAGCAACGGCATTTTCATGACTGATTTCAGGTGAGCCGAATGTGCTTGTCTATTGGTAAGGGACAATAGATAATGGGAGTTTAGAGCAGCGAACAATTTTGAAATGGTGGTGTAAGAGTATGAAGCAATTGTCTGACAATTATAAACGCAATTTAAAATACCTACGTGTGTCGGTCACCGATAGGTGTAACTTACGTTGTAATTATTGTAATCCTCTTACGCCGCAAACAATGCTTACCCATGATGATATACTGCAGTACGAAGAGATTTTGCAGATTATCAGGGCCGGGGTCGGATTTGGTATTAACAAGGTTCGGGTGACCGGCGGAGAGCCCTTGGTTCGCAAAGGATTGTGTGGATTGATCGCGAAACTGAACCGGATATCCGGATTAAACGATGTATCCCTCACTACAAATGGGGTCTTATTAAAAGACTATATTGATGACTTGATTGATGCGGGAATCAAAAGAATAAATATCAGTCTTGATTCCATTGGTCAGGAAAATTATGCCAAGATAACCGGTCGGGACTATTTTGAAAGGGTTTGGGAAGGTGTGGAACTGGCGCTGAAAAAGGGAATCAAACCCCTCAAAATTAACGTGGTGGCTATGAGAGGAGTGAACAGCCATGAATTTCCCGATTTTGCCAGGCTAACCTTTGACTATCCATTACAAATCCGTTTTATTGAATACATGCCCATAGGTAACGCCCGGATGCAAAGCCGTCAACAGATTCTAACCCCGGAAACCAAGGAGATGCTTCGAGAACTGGGCGACCTAATTCCGGTTGACAACGAAGCTAATGATGGTCCCGCCTATCGTTATCGATTCCCCGGTGCAAAGGGTGAAATCGGATTTATCAGTCCCATTAGCCGACATTTTTGCTCGGATTGCAATCGTCTTCGACTGACCGCGAATGGAATGATCCGGTCCTGCCTGCTCTCCGATCATCAAGTTGATATTAAAACTCCGCTGAGGAAGGGCATGACTGATGGCGAGATCCGGGATTTGTTTGAAGTCGCTTTAAATCACAAAGCGGGAGTTCATTGCATTGGTAGCTCAAAAGAGTATAAGGTCAATACCAGTATGTCGGCTATTGGAGGATAAGGGCGGTTGTCATGAGAAGGTGGGCAGGCTGCCAGACTGTGTCGTAATGCAACAATCTGCCTATCATGTTATGATTGTGAACCTCTGTCATTCCGGGCCCGACCCCCATAAGTGCTGAGTTGTTTTCAATATTCCCCTTCTACAATCGTATACTATAAATCTGAAACCCTCCAGAACCGTAGGATGGGTAACTCGGTTACCCATCGGGAGGCATGTGATCAATAGCCTTATGCAACCAGTTGATGGGTAACAAGTTACCCATCCTACAACCGATCTTAGCGCTTATGGGACCTGACCCGGGATTTATGGACTTTAAGCATGAGCCGGAAGTCTGTTCATATATGATAGGCGGTTAGACTAGGCTGAACCGTAGGATGGGTAACTCCGTTACCCATCGGGCGACATGTGATCAAAAGCCATATACAACCAATTGATCTTAGCGCTTATGGGACCTGACCCGGAATCTATGGACTTTAAGCATGAGCCGGGTAGCCCTATTCATATATGATGGACCGTTAGACTAGGCTGAACCGTAGGATGGGTAACTCTGTTACCCATCGGGCAGTATGTGACCAAAAGCCATATTCAACCAATTGATGGGTAACAAGTTACCCATCCTACAATCGATCTTAGCGCTTATGGGACCTGACCCGGAATCTGTTGTGTAACGTACTGAAAGCATAAGCAGACTCCGTTCTAAACGGAAAGAATTGTTGTTCCGCTGTTGCCCATCAATCCGTAAGTTTGTGCCATGGCAACTTTTGGATTTGCGACCTGTCTTTCCCCACAGCGTTCTCTCAGTTGATTGGCACACTCAATGACTTGCCATAGGGCCTGTGCAGAAAGGGCTTCGCCGTGAGAGGAGAAGCCGCCGCTGGGATTTACCGGTAGTTTTCCCTCTATTTTTGTTTCCCCATCCCGCAACATTTTATCTGCTTCTCCTTCATCACAGAATCCACAAGTTTCCAGGTAAACGAGATAATGCCACGAGCTGTTATCCGGCAGTTCCAAGACATCAATATCTTCCGGTCCAATACCGGCTTTCTCATAGGCTTGCCGGGAAGCGGAATAGCTTTCACTCAGCATGGGAGCTTCCGGTCGAGCGGGACAGGATAATGCAGAAATCCTGATGGTCGGGTCACCATACATGGCACTCCCCATGGTCGTCGCGTTGATTTTTACCGGCCTGTCTGCCTTTTCAATCAATGCCTTATCGGCGGTTACAATCACAGCGGCAGCCCCGGTGCTAACCGGACAGATTTCATACAATCGCAAAGGATCACAAACATAGACGGAATTCATAACCTCTTCCAGACTGTAGGCTTTTTTAAATCGGGCATCAGGATTTTTGGAACCGTATTCGCTCATCAAGACCTTTACCATGGCCAAATCCTCTTCCGTAGTCTGGTATTTTGCCATC
This sequence comes from SAR324 cluster bacterium, assembly GCA_028280735.1. Lineage (GTDB taxonomy): Bacteria > SAR324 > SAR324 > XYD2-FULL-50-16 > XYD2-FULL-50-16 > JAHJTV01. Next base: position 7,438 of record JANQLH010000328.1, read on the forward strand.
CTTTTGCGGCATTCTAGGGCCCAGTAGATTGGGTTAGGCATACCACCCATTTTCCATCTGATTACATCCCTGTCCTGAACGGCATTATCGGATTTAGCGGTCAAAAAGCCTTTTGGTGATACATCTGCTCCAAACGCCAGGGAAGTATCTGTTTCTCCTGCTGCTACGCTGTTATAGGCCATTCTGATAGCTGCGGAGCCGGTTGCGCATGCATTATAGACGTTTACCACAGGAACTCCCGTTTCACCAAAAATACTTTCCAGGTATTGTCCGGATAGATGGCCGGCATTTCCTCCGTAAATGAAGATACCAGCCATGATCGACTGGATCTTTTGCCATTCGATATCGGCGTCTCTCAGCGCTCCATCAACAGCCACGGCTGCAAAATCAGCAAAAACCGTTTCCGAGAATCCAAGCCAGGGGTGAATTCCGGTACCAATAATATATACATCTCTCATGATAAGTATCCCTTTTAGTGATTTGTTTGCAGTGGGTTATTGAACAGCCCGAAATGCCCAGGTGACAACATCCTGCTTTTCTTCATTGGTATACATTGACAGGGTGGTTGTTTCCATCTCCATTCCGATTTCAAGAGACTTCAAATCGGTATCAGTGATAATACCGGTAACTTGGATGTTTTCCTCTTCGAACTCGATAAGCCCTATACCATAGGGGGTGATTTTCTTTTCTGTTTTAAAGGGCGGCGGGCAGGGATAATACTGAATGGTATAGCTGGCCAGCTTGCCTTTTGCAGGAAGCAGGACGTCTTCAACCCTTTCTCTTGAGCAACCGGGACGATGCTGATAGTGTTCTTTCGGGAAAAAATAGGTGTTGCAAGAATTACACTTTGCGCTTAAGAGTCTTATTTCGCCAGTTGACCAATCAACCAGATTTGGTACCCGGGCTACTTTGTTTTGCATGTTTTCCATTCTATTCGTTTCCTTTTTTTGTTTCGAAGTGATGATGTGATATCACATCGCATTTGGCGTCTTGTCATGTCGGACTTGTAGACTGTGTCACAATAGGAAAATCTGTGATTTTCCTAGATTTAACAGACGTTTAGTCACACTTGTCAGTCCGGACTTGATCCGGAGTCTATTCATGATT
>JANQLH010000343.1 GCA_028280735.1 SAR324 cluster bacterium
CCACGACCCGGTCCCACGGGGATATGCTCCTTTTTAGCCCACTTGATAAAATCAGATACAATCAGGAAGTAGCCGGGAAAACCCATCTGGTTGATGACATCCAATTCAAATTTCAAGCGCTCATCGTAAATACCTTTTTGTTCTGCTTCCTGTTCCGGTGTCCAACTATAAAGTTTTCTCAGGTAATGAAAACGATTGACCAGGCCTGTTTTTGATTGATCAATCAGCTCCTGTTCCAGCGATTTGCCTTCATCAACCGGGTATTCGGGAAGGTAGAGTTTTTTGTTATCCAGGTCCAACTCGCACTGGTCAGCAATCACCTGGGAATTGGAAATACAATCGGTAGGCAGGTCTTTAAAGGCTTCGGCAATTTCATCCGGGTTTTTGATGTATAACTGATCCGTATCGAGTTGTTTTACATCGGGATCAGTCACTTTCGATTGCCAGCCCATCAGTTGCAAAATGTATTGGGCTTCCGCTTCCTCCTTGGTTTTGTAGTGGCAATCGCAAGTTCCTACCAGGGGGAGCTCCAGTTCTTTTGCCAGCTCAATCAATTGAATATTTACTTTATCCTGGTCAGCCAACCCATTGCTTTGTAACTCAATATAGTAACGGTTATCAAAAACCTCCTTGTACCATTGTGCGGTTGCCCTGGCGTCTTCAATTTCTCCGTTGAGCAGTCTGCGAGCTACTTCTCCTTGAAGACAGGCTGAAAGAGCGATGAGTCCTTCGTTATGCTCTTCCAAAGCTTCTCGGTCAATCCTCGGCTTCCCATAATACTTGCCTTCGCTGTAACCAATGCTGCTGAGTTTGATCAGGTTGTTGTATCCGACTCGATTTTGGCAGAGCAAGACCGTGTGAAACGCGTTAGGACCCGGTTTTGAGTAGGTTCTGTGAAAGCGATTCACCCGCGCGATGTATGCTTCCATGCCGATGATCGGCTTGACCCCGACTTTTTTCAGGTCCTTTTCAAACTCAACAACCCCATGCAGATTACCATGATCTGTAATGGCACAGCTCTTAAATCCCAGGTCACTCAAGTATGGACCCAGACCTTTGACTTTGATAGCGCCGTCAAGCAAAGAATAATGAGAATGAAAATGAAGATGTGTAAAAGGAGCAGACATGGCAGGTTCTATTTCAATCAAGTTCCGATTTAGTGTGTCAAAGCAGATGAATACGGGTCGAAGGCAGTGTTAAGTCTGGCCTTTCGAACTATCATATGCAAAATCAGATCTGATGGAAAGTCGAATCCTCCGGGATTTGAAAAAGCAAAATTTCATGGCAAATCATAAATGGTGAAACGTTTTAATGACTGGACAGGTGCCTGATTTAGGTGGATGGAGCTCCTTTAGGCCAATTAGTAACTGAACAGAAAACTGTTAAGCTCTTATCCAGCCTTGTGCTAGATACCGGAGTTCAGTTTGAAGATCAACGTGCTATCAGCCGTCAGCTTTCAGTAATCAGCATAAAGCATTGAAAATTCGACCAAAAAATGGCTGAGAGCTGATCGCTGAAAGCACTGAACTTCGAAGCACCAAGTTGTCCTTTAAGCTGTTATTGGTAGGGTTTTAACTGGTTTTCGTTCAGATACTAATTAGTACTGAATGGTTAAAAAGCTAATTTCGAAAGCCACGAATGGGCATGACGCATTTCCATTTCATCATCTGTCGTTTTTTCTCTATCCAGTTGGCCAACTAATTGTAATATTTTTATGTTTCCCAGTGATTTTCGGAATGTAGTAAAATGTTGGCTAAAACTGCTGTCGTTCCACTTAACCTCGATGAGCAAATCGGGATTCTCATCGGTACAAACGCAGAAATCTATTTCTTTTCCTGATTTCTCTCTTAAATAATAAAGCTGCTTTTCCTCGCCAAAACAATCCAAACGAAATTGGATTTCCTTTAATAAGGCACATGCCACCAGGTTTTCCAGCTTTATACCACTGTCACCGATAACTTGCCCGGTGTCATAAAAATAATATTTAGGAGCTTTTAAAGTTGATCTTGCAATATTTCTGCTGAACGGAGTGACTTTGAAAACGACATACATATTCTCCAGGATTGTCAGCCATCGCTTCACAGTTTTATCAGAGCACTGAAGGTCCCTGGCAAGTGAAGAATAAGACAATGGACTTCCGACTCTCCTTCTAAGCAATTGAATCAAAGTTTCCATCGATGTCACCTGCTGAATGTTTTCCAAGTCAATTAAGTCTTGTTTCAAAATTATATCCAGATGAGATCTTTTCCATTGATTGTAGTACCGAATATTTCCATTGAAGTATGGCTCAGGGAAACCTCCGACCAGGAACAGTTTTTCCATTTCCTCATACAAACTGGCGGGATTTAAGGTCTCTTTAATCTCTTTTAAATCCAGGGGGTGCAATCTAAACTGAAAAAAACGACCAGCCAGTGAATCGCCTACTTTGCGATAGGTATCTAACTTGGCACTACCTGTAATTAAAAGAGCAGGTGGAATGCCTTCTTTGTCATAAATCCCCTTTAACCATGACTTCCAATTTTTCATTTTATGAAGCTCATCAAATATTACCAGGTCTTTAGCACGATCCCATGTTCGATCCAATAGCCCTATGCGATCTTCACTATTATCATAGTTAAGGTAATCATATTTCTTTGTCAGCATTTTAGACAAAGTTGTTTTTCCGACTTGTCGCGGACCCGACAAGAGGACTATTTTTTGCCTAATATCTTTTAATATTTGACTTTCCAGATAGCGTTTCATGCTGACCATTCTGTCATTAATTCCGAGAAAGTCAAGACTATTTCGGAATGGGATACGAAATGGTCAGGATATGACAGGCAGAATAAAGAGTCAAAAAATGCAAGAAAGTTGATGAGAAAAGGCTATGTCTTTACCTCTTTCCCCGGGGTTGTAGATACGGAAAAATAGATCACTAAACGCCAATAAACTATTTGGTTGTGATGGGGAGGAGCCCTGACGAATGCTGAATGTGATTGATTTGATCTTTGGGTAGGGAAGAGATTTTAAGCGGAGAGTTCGGATCAATTCTTATGATGAAATCGACCCGAATGATACATTATTCCTGCAGTTTGGCGACGAATTCCCGAATACAGAGTTCAAAGGTCCTGTTTACGATGACATGAATGTCTAACTCTATGTTTTCAAAACTGTGATCCTGCTTTTTGTCCAGTCCACGCATGATACCTTCTGCGATCAAAAGTTCGGTGGCTTTAAGATTCACATGGCCCGGTTTTTTCTCCGGCAACCGGTTCAGAATATCCTCAAAGGCCCTGGCCTCTTTTTTCAGATGTTTGGCAAGGTTGTGGTTGATCGATTTTAGTTTTTCCGTTCGATAATCCAGCCCAAACCGGGCAAGACAACCGTACCATGATTTCAGAAGAAACTTTTGAAAACTAAAATCAAAATCTATAGGAATTTGCGGGGGAACCGACTCTGCTCTTTTTGCCTCAATGGCATCCTTAAGAGCCTGCCTCTCCTTTTCAATCTTATGTTTATAAACCGCCGAAATACTGCGGGTTAAGGATTCAAGTTGCTGTGCTTGTTCCTTTGTATCTATTTTTACTCCAAACCGGATAAACCGTGGTCTCGCATTATAGTTCTCATATATTTTATCTACGGACTCCTCTGTGGCACCGATCTCCAGCATCATATTCAGAATCGCCGTGTTGACCGAAACAGCGAGTTCGTCGCTCCAACTTCCGTTCTGAATCTCCTCGTTTACGAGGTCCATCAGGTATTCAAGTTTTTGATAAGAATCGAACTTATCGTTGTTACGGGTAATTGTTTTCCGATATAAAAACTTTTTGAATTCCAGTTCGGCTTCATTCAGGAGTAATCCGTAAACAAGCCTGACGTTTCGAACCGTTCCGGATATGTTGACCACTTTCACCGCTTTTTCCTCAACAGATTGAAACGAAGCATCGACCTTTTGCCCCACTAATCGCTTCTCGGAGTTCGCAACTACCTTCTTGATGTGGTAATAATCGCCAGGGACTTTAGACAATCTCTTGGCGTATGAAAAGCCGGTGCTGCTCACGTCGCAAAGATTGCTTGAGGCGCCGTTGACCTTCAATTGTACTTTGTTCAGACGGTTGGACATCAGATCAAGACGACCCGGTCGGTCATCAAATTGCGGGTGAGTATAGGAAAAAAAACCATCACTGGAAATCGATGGCGGAGGTTTTAAACCAGGTGAATTTGGACCATATATCGTGGTAAATCGGGTGTTTTTATTGGAATTATCATCCCTGTAAACGATTGATGAACCCATAATCGTTACTTTTGGATCTTTCGCCTTGGCAGAGTTTTCCTGATCCGATTTATTGTTTTTCTTCATCGTTTTTTCCTGGGCCGATTTTTACGAGTTGAATTCTGTATCTGATATTTTAATATACCTGGGACCTGGGTCCAATAAAGAATCAAGTCATCGATGGTGATGAAAGCTAAGCCATTGATAATGCGGTATTTATTTTTATGACTTTTTTAATCAAGCGGATTGGATAGAGCGATTAATTTTGGTTAAATGACAATCAATAGATTAAATAGGTTAGCAGATTAGTGAAATGATTGTAAAAAAACGATAATTCAGCTTTTTAGCCTATTGCTTCAAAATCTTAAATGGTAAGCATTGATAGTCAGAAATTCGAAAGCCTTGTCTTATTCTACAGACCCATGTTATCTATATCCCACTAATTTTGTGCTGGTGCCCGTTTTGGGTATTGGCGCAATAACATTTAAATCTTAATAAATTCTCTGCGTTTAAGGAGTTGTGAATGAAAAATGTGATTTTGGTAACTGATTCTGATTTTGATGAGCAAGTGTTGAACAATCAAAAACCTGTTTTGGTGGATTTTTTCGCGGAATGGTGTGGTCCGTGTAAAACCATTGAACCGTTCATCGAAGAGCTAGCTGCCGAGCATACCGATAAAGTCACCTTTGTTAAAATAGACACGGATAAAAACCCGACACTAGCCGCGAATTACGGCGTAAGGAGTATGCCGACGTTCATGATGTTCAATAACGGAGAACAGACCGATCTGCTAATAGGCACCAACCCCAATAAAATCAAGGAAATGCTCAACAAGGTTTGATCTCGGACCAAAACTCTCAGCACTTAGCTAAAATTGTTTTTCTTGTATCGCTCGGAAGCTAGGACGGGTTATTTGCGGTGAGACTCGAAGGCTTTGTGAGAAACGTGACTATTCGTTTTATAGGTAGACCAACACTTGGTCGGAGAATATGAAAGAATCAGATTTGTATTTACCATTGAAACAGTTTCTAGAATCCCAGGGGTATGAAGTTAAGGGGGAAATACAGGATTGCGATGTGGTGGCGGTTCGGGAGGAGGAGACTCCGGTGGTGGTGGAGTTGAAACTGTCTATCAATCTTGATGTGGTTTTGCAGGCTGTTAGCAGGTTGGCCATAACTCCAAAGGTATATATCGGCGTTCCCGAGCAGTGTAAATCGTTGAAGAAAAGGAGGAAACATCTGCTGAAAATGATGAAGATGCTGGGTTTGGGGGTGTTGACTATCGAGCCGAACAGGGAGATTGGCTGCGTTAATGTGATTCATGATCCGGGTGAATATAAACCCCGCAAATCCAAATTTCGAGAAGAACGCTTGCTTGGCGAGTTTATGAAACGGGTTGGTGATCCCAACCTTGGAGGTACTGATAAAAGAAAAGGTATTATGACAGCGTACAGGCAACGTTCCCTGGCTATAGCGCGCCTTCTTGATTTACAAGGGCCCACTAAAGCCTCTGACGTCGCGCTGGTCCTTAAAGAACCAAAGGCCAGGGATATTTTGTACAGAAATGTCTATGGTTGGTTTGATAGGGTTTCCCGTGGTATGTATAACCTCTCCTCCCGTGGCAAAAAAGAACTCTCGATCTGGCAATAGTAGATCATTCAAGATGAGTATCCGGTTCTTAGAGAATATGAACCTGGTAAAATCCTATGACATTTGCCGGATCTCCCTGAAATCACCTTCGTTTAAAGACCCTTGGGTTTGCAGAATTCTTTTTTGAAGGCTTCCTCCACTCGTATAATCATCTTATCCACCATGTCGTGGGCGTATTCAGCGACCTGCAGAGCTTCGTATTCCGTAAGCCGCAGCTTGTGGCCTGCGGTTTCGGTGGACAGGGCGGCGAAGCCTTTGATCAAGACATCCAGTAGAACTTGCATTTGGTGTAGGTCGCTCATCAGGTCAAGTAATGATTCGGACAAGGCTCATCTCCTTTTTTGTAGTTCCCAATATCAAAAACGTTGCGAAGCAACACAAGCTGTAAATCTAAGATCTAAAAT
>JANQLH010000355.1 GCA_028280735.1 SAR324 cluster bacterium
TAGATTTTAGATTGATGATTTTAGATTTTCTGTTTTGGGACGGCTTCGCCGCCTGCATTCATATTTTTGACACGTGAGTAAAGCTCAAGGTTTGGGGCTAAAGAGAACTTTAGTTTTAAGTATTTGCATTCCTTAATGAAGAAAAATCATATGAGATTCCTAAGGACTAATGAATTAATTCTGATAAAAATGAGTTAGCTACGAAGTGAAGCAAAATCTTAAGTATCTTATTTCTAAAACATATTAGGTCGGCGCAGCCGAACAATACAGAAAATCGTAAATCTAAAATATAAAATCTAAAATGTAGTAGAGATGTACTTCCCGATTCGCTCTTCAATTTCGCGCCAGTTGGGGAACAGTTGCTCTTTGGTTTTGAATTCTCCGGTATGATGATAGCGCCTGCCGTTAACCACTTTGGAGCCCACCTGACGGTGCAGCAGTTCATGATACGCCAGGTAGTTCAGGATTTCCGGAGGGGCATCAGCCGAATCAAAAATCAACGAGAAGGCAATTTCATCCCTGTTTTTGGCGTAGTGTGCCAACTTACGGGTTGAGAAGTGTTTCAGCCATACAATATTTGGCAGGCCGTTCATCTCCGAAAACCAGATCGATTGGACTTGTTGTACGATTTTAGTGAGATCCTGGTACACACCCATGGAGTTTTTACCCGGTGATTTATCTGTTTCCTTTCCCTCCATGAATTTTGTATTGAGAATGTTAATCTCTCTCAAAAACTTCCAGGCGAATCGATCGGCAAAAGACAACCCGGCAGGATCTATTCTGGTCGAAAACTTCGCCAGGAATTGTTGGTGATAGTTATGTTGAGTTAACAACTCATCAACATCGCATTTGCCAACCAACAGCTTTCTTAACCGGAACGCATAGGATTGCAGGGAAAGGGATTTGGTCGCAGTTTTCATACCCAGGTCTTGATAAACCGGTTTCCTTTATCCGTTAGACTATAAATTCCATCATCTGTTCTTATGAGACCTTCTTTCAATTCCATCTCTTTATACATTCTTGCATACGGTAACCCGGGATAAGCAGATTTTATTTTGTCCAATGCTTTGTTTTCACTTAAAGCTTTCAATAAATTAACTTCAAACTGCACAAACTCACTTTTACGATCTTTCAAACCATTCAGCATAAAGAGGTGGAGCTTTTCCCCCAATGCTGCTAAAGACTGGGCTAACCGCATTTCACCTCTTAAATATAATGCAGATTTATCTTCAGTTCCGGAGTTTCTGGTAAAAACGGCACCGCACTGTTTTTTGTTTTCCGATATACTGCAATAGAGCATCTCCTTCTCTTCATTAAATTCTACAATCTCCATTGCGAAATCCTTTGAGAAATGGTCATAAAAGCTTTTCCGAATCAATGTCTGCAACTGATTCCTGAACTCGCTTCCGGGATTTAAACGCTCCTTGTTCACATAATAGGTATAGAAGGTTTTCCCCACACCAGCCTGAAAAGGCTCTTTTATGAACTGATACCAATCTTCACCCGAAGTGATGCTGTCCAGTGCTTTTAGAGAATTAAGGGCAGTTTTGATTCCATTGCCGGAAAAAACCGTCACTGAATGTTTACCTTTCGTTATATAACCGGGAGTGATACAATGCCCCGATTCTTCGATCCCGATTTGAAATTTCAAATCGCCGGTGTCAGATTCTTGACGTTCATGGAGAAAGGATTTCCGGAATAACGACAACTCCAATGCGGAGAGCCCTTGATCATTGTTGGTGATTTCGGATAATTGCTCATGCAATTCGTCTTGATGTAACAAACGAGATTTGATTAACTCAACAACGGCCCGAGACAAAATCCATTTATCGCCGACACCGGTCAAAACAGGATAAAAACCGAGTTTTCTGGCTGTGATGGCAGTGTTTAGGTCGCTTTCAACCGTATTAATAAACAGCGAATCATTGCCCGGTATCTTTTTCTTCAGAAATGTCGCCTGATGAATGCCCAGGAGGTCACCTGAGGAAACACGCAAACAATCCGCCCCGGGAATGTAATCCAACCTGAAGCAACGATCGCCGTCTCCGTCAAAAACAAACGCTACCAGTTTATCAGTGTTGGAATCATTCTTGTCGATAACAGCCGCTTTCTCAAACATGGTGACAAGAGTTTCATACCTGGAAAACCTGGCACCGGACGGAAGCACGCTTTCCCTGCTGATTGTTTCCAACCCTTCAATATCCGCCACACCACCATGTTCATTGATATTTCCTTGCATGTTGGTATAAACGACTTCCCGAAATGACAACTCGGAAAACACCTCTTTAACGACTTCGGCAACAGCCCCATTTGAAGCATCCAAAACAAGAGTAGTATCCCTGAAATCGTCTCCTTCTATCCAAGAATTCCGTGACTCCAGGCAAAATTGTACAAAATAATCCTTTGCCTCTTGCTGCCTGGATTCCACAACCCCTGTTGCTTCCAGTTTTTCTAGGTTTAACAAAGACTGCTGATAGATTAATTCAGTTAATTTCTTATCATCGGGCGGTAGTAATTTGAGAGCTGTATACCCGCAAAAAAGCTTAATTCCATTTTGATCTGAAGGATTATGCGACGCCGTTAAAACGATGCAGCCTGCAGCTTCCGCGTGGATCATATATAAGGGAATCGCGGGAGTGGGTAAGGTTCCGACAACAATAACATTGAGTCCTGCCTTTTTAATTCCGTCCATCGCAGCCTGGTTAAATTCACCGCTTTTATCCCTGGGATCCCATCCAATAACCACTGAATCGTCTTTTGCTGCCAGATTTGCTTCAAGGAGGAGACATCCAAAAGCATAAGTGTATCTTTCAAAAAACGCAGGTGTCAGCAAACCAGTCTCAAAATAGTAGTCCAATGGATTGGCACCATTAAGGCTTTGATTTGATGTAATCCTTCCGCGAATACCGTCTGTTCCTTGAAGTTTCTGTGGTCTGTTTATCATAGATAATAAAAGTTTCAAAAATCATGGCTTTTTTACCTAAAAGCAAAAGCCAGATACATATTTCAAAAACATAAAGCCCGGCGTAGCCGTTCATTATAGAAAATCATCAATCTAAAATCTGAAATCTAAAATGTTGTAATATCAGCTGAATTTTATGGCTTGTTCCTCATTCCGTAAAGTGATTGTTCCCCATCTCAGCTTTACCTTGCTGTTTCGTGATTAAGGTTCAGGTGAATTCAAAATTGACTTGAAAACAATCAATTTCTTGGAATTGAAACATCTCAACATGGAAGAAACATGTCATTTTATCGATACTTTTTTAAGAGTTAAATGGATTGAGTCAATAAATCAATTGCTTAAGCCCTAGGTAATCGGCATTTTACGATGGTAAAAATATTGAAAAACAAAACACATATCAATGTAATGAAATGTTATTGGTGATAATAATCGTCCAGTAAAGTGAGGTCCGGTTACATCTCATAAAAGTTCGTTTTGTTTTTTCTTGCCTGAGAGTGATTTGAAGGCTTGTGGCCGGAGTATTTGGATAAACAATTAATTTTAAAGAGTTAAACGCACCATGACTGTTCAAAAAATTGCCCTGACCGGGATAAAATCATCCGGAAGCCCTCACATAGGAAACTACCTGGGAGCTATCAAACCAGCTTTGGAATTGACAAAGGATCATGAAGCCCGATATTTCATTGCTGATTATCACGCTATCACCACGGTGAAAGATAAGAAGCTGCTCGAAGAGCAGATTTACGACATGGCTGCAACCTGGCTGGCAGCAGGTCTGAATCCGGATGAAGTAATATTTTACAGGCAATCCGATATCCCGGAAGTTTTCGAGTTGAGCTGGATTTTGGCTTGTATGACTCCCAAAGGATTGCTAAACAGAGCCCATTCTTATAAAGATTCCATCGAAAAAAACAAGGAGAAAGGAAAAGACCTTGATGATGGAGTTCATTGTGGTCTTTATTACTACCCAGTGTTAATGGCTGCAGACATCCTTGCCTTCAATACGAATGTTGTGCCTGTCGGACAAGATCAAAAACAGCATTTGGAAATTACCCGGGATATCGCCCATGCTTTTAACCAGGTTTACGGAGAAATCCTGACCGTCCCGGAAGCTTTAATTGACGACAGCGTTAAAACAGTTCCCGGAATTGACGGCAGAAAAATGAGCAAGAGCTATAATAATGTAATTCCTCTTTATGGCCCGCAAAAAGATTTACAAAAGTCAATCAGCCGGATTGTGACTGATTCCAAAGGTGTTAATGAACCTAAGGACCCGGATTCGTGCAACCTTTTTGCCCTGTATACCTATTTTGCTGCTCCTGAAGCTGTCAGTGCCAAACGAGAGCAGTATAAATCGGGTGGTATGGGTTATGGTGATATGAAAAACGAACTGTTTGAACTGATTGATGCTTTTGTTGCTGAAGGTAGAGACAAGTATGCATCATTGATGGCCAACCGGGAGCAAATCGATTGGATTTTGGAAGAAGGCGCGGAAAAAGCAAGGCAGATTGCAGGACCACTGCTTCAGAAAGTCCGTCATGCTATTGGTATTCAATAGAACGCGCCAAATAAAAAACAAGGAGAATTCATGGGTTTTTTGAGTAAAGAAAAAAGCAGGAGAATTCGAGGAGCAGAGCTGGTTGTGGCCGGTGGCGTCACCATGTTCCTGTCAACGATAATTGGATGGCTGGCGCCTGTTGTACTAGGTGTATACGGCTTGTATCGAATCTTCCGGAAAAAAAGCTATAAGGACGGGATCGTCAGTTTGGCTTTAGGTATTCTTCTTTACGTATTATTCAAGGGACCAGGTGGATATTTCCTTACCGCAGCCATGGTTACAGGCGGTGCTATGCTTGGAGTGGGTGCCGTCATGATGATCTTGCCCTCCAAGAAATCCAAAGAGATTGAAATCAAACCGGAATAGGTATGGGAAAAAAAGCCATGCCTGAAATCAAGGCATCTTTTGAAGTTGCTCGTTCAGTATTGGACCTTTTCATCTCAAGTGAAAGCAACCTGGAGGCCGTAGAAACGTTCTCCAGAATTGTCACCAATGCAATCGAGCAAGGGAATAAAGTGATGACTTGTGGTAACGGCGGAAGCATGTGCGATGCCATGCATTTCGCCGAAGAACTCACCGGTCGGTTCAGGCATGACAGGAGGTCTCTCCCGGCAGTGGCAATCGCTGACGCCTCACACATAACATGCACCGGTAACGATTACGGCTTTGATGCCATCTTTTCCCGCTATGTGGAGGGAGTTGGTATTGAAGGCGACGTGTTACTCGGCATCTCGACATCAGGCAACTCACCCAACATTGTTAACGCGGTAAAAAGCGCAAAAGAGAAAGGCATAACAACAGTCGGCCTCTTAGGTAAGGATGGAGGTGACTTAAAAGATTTGGTTGACCTCCCCATCATCGTACCTGCTGATACCAGTGACAGAATTCAGGAAGTCCATATCAAAATCATACATATTGTAATCGAGATGACCGAAAAGCAATTGAAACTTGCCTAACTTACCTGCAACTCTAAAAATTAGATCTTCCAACACCCCTCACCGGAACGTTCATAAAATCAACCGGAAACACCCCTCTTGAAAACGAAGCAAAAAACCAAAATTCGTTTTCATCAAGAATTCCTCAAAGGACCATTTTGCCCTCTTGACGATGTTGCTATTATTCATTGGCCGACAAAGGCTAACAAAGATAATTAGCTAATATTAAAAAAAAATTTACATCGCCATTTGAATTTCATATAATGGACATGTCTTTTTATCTTGATGTTCGCAAAGGTAAAGGAAATGCCGGAAATCGCCAATTAGCACTGATTGGATTTACTGTTTCAGGCAGGGCGAGAAATCCAGATTCGTTTTGACCGGGCGTTGTGCTCTAATTCCTTTTCAAGAAAGGTCGGGAAACGAATTATGGCAAACAATAAAACCGTTTTGTTTTTTATAAATGACTGAGCTAAATCGATTAGCAATTAAATTTTAGGAGTCAAAAAATGGCTGAAAAAACGTACGGATTGGAACATTTGGAATTTTCTGGATTTGGAAAAGTTTATAGAAACCTCACCGTTCAAGAACTGGTTGAGCATGAGTATCAAAATAATGAAGCCAAGTTCGGTCCTGCCGGAGCAGTTGTTGTTAACACCGAGAAATACCCTGAAAGAAAGCCGGAAATAAAATATTTTGTGGATGAAGCATCAACCACTGAAGACATGTGGTGGGGGTCCGGGAATAAAAAAATAACAACCGAAGTGTTCGACCGCATGCAAGCTCGTGTACTCACTCATCTTTCCAATGATAAATTGTACATCAATGATGTTTTCTGCGGACAGGAAAACAATCGAATTTCCATTCGTATGGTTTCCAAAAAAGCATGGCATGCCCATTTTTTCCATAATCTTTATTTTGCCCCAACCGATGAGGAACTGGAAAAGTTCCAGCCTGAATATACCATTTTAAATGCTTGCGATTATGAAGAAAAAGAGTCCGAAAAAATGAGTCTTACCGATAGATCGTTTGTTTTGGTAAATCTGGAAACTAAAATGATCCTGATTGGCGGCACTGAAAACAGTGATGAAATGAAAAAGGTAATTTTCTCCGTCATGAATTTTCTGCTGCCACTCCAAGGTGTCCTGACTATGCACAGTGCGGCCAATATCGGTAAGGAAAACGATGTAGCCCTTTTCCTCGGCTGTGAAGGGTCCGGAAAAACCACCTTGTCAAACGACCCAAACAAGAGAAGCTGGCATCGAAGGCTGATCGGTGACGACTGCCATGGCTGGTCCGATGATGGGATTTTTAACCTGGAAAATGGATGTTATGCCAAATGTTTGAACCTGGACAGGGAACTGGAGCCGGATATTTACAGAGCCGTGCGCTTTGGTGCCATTATGGAAAATGTGATGATGAATGACAAACGGGAAGCGGAATACCAGGATGATTCACGAACCCAAAACACCCGGGTCACATATCAGCAAAGTTATATTCATAATCCCGTAATTCCGGGAAAAGGCGGTCATCCTGACACACTCATCATCCTGGCAAACGATTTATACGGAGTACTACCTCCTGTTGCCAGACTGACCCCTGATCAGGCTGTTTATTATTTTCTGTCGGGTTACTCCAGTCACCAGGTAAATGAAGGCGGCCAAGTGAAGTTGCAGGCTGATTTCTCGTTTTGCTTCGGTGCATCTTTTATGACCTTACGGCCCAATATTTACGCTGAACTACTGGCTCAAAAACTTGAGCGACACGGCACGACCTCGTATCTGGTCAATACAGGATGGACCGGCGGATCATTTGGAACCGGTCAACGCATTCCCCTAACAGAAACCCGAAGAATTGTGGATGCCATTCTTGATGGGTCCGTCAATAACAGCGTCTTTGTGAAAGATCCCGTCTTTGGTATTGACGTACCGAAACAATTAACCGGGGTTGATTCACGAATTCTAATTCCCCAGAACACCTGGGAAGACCAGAATGCATTTGAGAGCGTCAGAAAAGAGTTGGCAGGCCAGTTTATAGAGAATTTCGAAAAATATGCGAAAGACGGTCCGGAAACAGGCGACATTATCGCAACGAAGTATCTCTACAACGAATACAACAAGTTATCCTCCGCCGGACCGCACGTCTAGTCCGAAAAACCGGTTGAAGATGCGTATACAAATCTCTATATGCATCTTCAATCAAAATCGTCGAACAGTTTTGAAAAACCGGCTCCCCACGGCAATCCCTTATAACGACCTCATTCAAATCCCTTTAGAATTACGGTTTACCCAATTGTAAAATTGGTTTATAAAGGCAGACAATAACTGAACTTAATACAGGTCATTTCAGGAAATGTCCGTTAGTGCCTCATTAACCGCTGGACCACAAAATACAAGCACTTCCTAATCATTCCCGTATTTATACCAAGGAGAGAGTATGAAACAGACAAGTAAATTGTTTTCGCTGCTTTCGGTAATTTCAGTATTATTTCTATCGCCTTTTTCTACCCACGCGTTCGGCACAGGGGATACCTTAGGTGTGGTGACCATTAAAAACAGACCGGTTTGGGTTGTGCGAGATGGTGAAAAATTGTCTGTCAATAATTTTGGTCTGAACGTAAAACTGAACGATATCGTTAAAACGGAAGAGGGAGGTCAGGCACAAATCGCTTTAAATAACGGCAATAACATCTACATAGCTTCAGGAACGGAAATCCGGCTCACAGAAATGGTTGTCGGAGAGAAAAAGAGCGGGTTCACGAAAGTCATTAAGCTGTTCTACGGAAAAATCCGGGCCAAGGTTCAGCAAACAAGAAAACAACGATTTATTGTTAAAACCACAACAGCGACTATCGGTGTTAAAGGTACTGATTTCATTACGGAATTTGCAAATGAACAAACCAGGGTTGGAACCTTGGAAGGACTGGTAAATCTGCTTTCCGATAAAACCCAGGAGAATATCGACATTCCACCAGGCTCAATGGGTTCTGTCTCCATCGCCGGAGAGTTGATGCCCTTGGAGGAATTTGCCGGAGAGTTAATGGAAGGTGTTGAGTTCGCCGGTAAGAAAATGGACGTGGATGACATAGCCGGAGAAAAAATAGAGCTCTGAAGTTAAACCGGTCGCTTTCGAATTTTTCATTTTTTTTTTGCCTTCAACATAAGGATTGGTCGGTCGTCGGCTGCACCTTTAGGACGATAATCAATCCACACTCCACAGAAGAAAATGATTATCATTTTAGATTTTGGATCTCAATACACCCAATTGATTGCTCGACGAATTCGAGAACATAACGTTTACTGCGAAATCCATCCCTTTAATATTCCGCTTTCCGATATCAAAGCTTTTAATCCAAAAGGAATAATCCTTTCCGGTGGCCCAAGTTCGGTACTTGGCGAAACCTCTCCTTCTCTCGATCCGGAGATTTTCCAGTGGGAGATTCCAATTCTCGGAATCTGTTATGGCTTACAACTGATGTCCAAGCTACTGAATGGCAAGGTTGAGAATTCGAACCATTCCGAATACGGACGAACCGAGATTGAGATAAAAACCAACAACAGGTTCTTTAACGAAATTCCCTCAACCACTCCCCTGACCGTCTGGATGAGTCATGGAGATCGCGTTGTTGAAATCCCCAAGGGATTCGAAGTTCTGGCTGCCAGCACAAATTCTCCTTTTGCCGCGGTAGCAGACACAAAAAGGAATCTGTACGGTATTCAGTTCCATCCGGAGGTTACTCACACAGACAAAGGAATTCAGATTCTCAAAAACTTTGTCTTTGACATTTGTGAATCCTCACCGGACTGGGACATGGAGTCCTTCAAGGAAGCCAAAATAAAGGAGCTTGCCGAACAAGTGGGCAATGAAAAGGTCTTATGCGCGTTAAGTGGCGGTGTTGACTCGACTGTCACTGCAGTATTGTTGCACAAGGCTATTGGTGACAATTTAACCTGTATATTTGTCGACAACGGTTTGCTGAGAAAAGATGAAGCAAAAAAAGTCGTCGCTCTTTTTGAAAAGCATTACCAGGTTAACCTGGTTCATATCGATGCTTCCCAAACCTTTTGGGATAAACTGAAAGGTATATCCGATCCGGAACAGAAAAGAAAAATAATAGGAAACGAATTTATTGCAATTTTTGAAAAAGAAGCAAAAAAATTGAAAGGAATCAATTACCTGGCCCAGGGAACTTTGTATCCTGACGTAATCGAGTCAGTTTCCTTTAAAGGCCCGTCAGCAGTGATTAAAAGTCATCATAATGTCGGAGGATTACCGGAAGACATGAAAATGTCTCTGGTTGAACCTTTACGGGAACTGTTTAAAGATGAAGTCAGGGAACTTGGCCTGGCCTTGGGACTTGATGAAGAGCTGGTTTTCAGACATCCTTTTCCCGGACCCGGATTGGGAATTCGCATCTTGGGAGAGGTTTCGCAGGAAAAAATCAAAGTTCTTCAGGAAGCCGATCAAATAGTTATGGAGGAAATAAAAGCAGCCGGCTATTACCGGCAAGTCTGGCAATCTTTTGCGGTCCTCCTTCCTATTCGTTCTGTTGGGGTAATGGGAGACGCCAGAACGTATGACTGGACTATTGCCATTCGTTGCGTCAGTTCAAAAGACGCGATGACGGCCGATTGGGTCCAACTTCCTTATGATTTGCTTGGAAAAATATCCAATCGAATTATCAATGAAGTGCAAAAAATCAATCGTGTGGTATACGACATCACTTCCAAACCTCCCGGAACCATCGAATGGGAATAGTTCGGGATTGATTCACGATGTGACTTTTAACTTTTGTTTGATGAACCGCAGTCAGTTGTTTTAGTCATTATTGCTTTTAACTTTTAGCAGATAGCTACCCATGTCAAAACCAGTGCCTACAACCCAGCATATGAAAATCACAAACGCTTTAAAAAACAACGATTTGCAGCTGAATGTGATTAGCCTTGTTGACGAACATAAAAACGCAATTATTAATCCTGAAAGAAAGGAGATAATCAAACAGGTTGTTCAGAGGAGAGAAGCACTTGCCTGCAAGCAAGGTTTTCTGAGCACACTGACCCCTCCGGAATCAACCGGCAGGTCTCCTAAAGACACACTTATTGTGCTCAACCGGGAGACGGATGAATATATCGACTGGGATTCACCAAATAATATCCCGATCGACAGGGAAACGTTTGAAATGCTCTGGGAAGATGCACTGAAGGTCCTGAATAAAAAGAGAAAAATCTATGTCACGGACCGAGTCATCGGTGCCGACTCTGCTTATGCGCTACCAGTCAGAACAGTTACCGATAAAGCTTTGACGACACTATTCACTCTGAACATGTTTCGGCCTATTCCCAAAGACATTAACCAGAGTATTTATTCCAAAAAAGGTTTCACCTTGCTGGTCTTGCCCTACGACAAGATTGATACACATCGCTACAGCGCACGATTGAGACAGCTTCCCAATGGAAAGACCTCCAACATGGCCATAGTCATGGATTTTGGAAGACGGGTTGGATTGGTCTTTGGGTCCGCTTATGCCGGAAGTGTTAAAAAGTTGATGTTCACCGTGATGAATTTCTATCTCCCTTTCGAAAACATCCTTCCCATTCATTGCTCAGCCAACGAAAACAAAAAAGGAGATCTGGCGCTGTTTCTCGGACTTTCAGGTACCGGTAAAACCACATTGTCAGCTGACCCGGACAGGGCCTTAATCGGTGATGATGAACATGGTTGGAACAGCAAGGGAATTGCCAATTTTGAAAACGGTTGTTACGCAAAGCTAATCAACTTGGACCCAAAGAAAGAGCCGGAAATCCACAACGCGGTATTTCACAAGGAGCACTACCTGGATCATGGAGCAATTGTTGAAAATGCCATGGTTTATTTGGACAGTACCTATGATCTTTCTGACGAGCGACTAACTCCAAACAGCCGGGCGTGCTATCCTTTGGAGTTTTTAACTAACGTAAAGCTTTCCGCCAAAGGTGGGCATCCCAAGACCATTATATTTTTAACGGCTGACGCCAATGGTGTGTTACCCCCGGTGTCTCGACTGAACCAAGAACAAGCCATGCTCTGGTTTCTAATGGGGTACACCAGTAAACTGGCCGGTACGGAAACAGGAATTATCGAACCGGTTACGACCTTTTCCCGATTCTTTGGTCAACCTTTTATGTCGTTAATGCCGAAAATCTATTCCGAATTGTTGGGGCGCCAACTGCAAAAGCACAAATCCAGGGTGTTTTTAATCAACACAGGTTGGACAGGAGGACCGTACGGTACCGGCGAAAGAATCGATATCAACCTGACAAGGGCAATTGTCAATGCAGCTTTGGACGGGAAGTTGGATGATGTGGAATATAGTGAAAACAAATTGTTTCATTTGGAAGTTCCCAATTACTGCCCCGGGGTCCCTTCGGTGATGTTGAATCCCATCAACACCTGGGCAGACAAGGACAAGTACAGAGAATTTGCCAAGAAGCTGGCTTTGGAATTTAGTCAACACTTTGACAAAGCATACGGCAACAAACGAATCGCGGAAGAGGTCCGTATTCAGTGCCCCGGAAAATAGCGTATCGAGTTCATCCGGGGAATCAACAGCTTGATTTACCTCAAGCAAAAAAGACAAGATTCTTGACTCAAAATCTGTAAAACAGACACACTAGTCAAGTCGAGTCGAACAGAAAATTATTTTTTTACACGGGGTTATCCCAAAACAAGTGAGATTTCAACTTTAGTTACTACAGGGAGAAGCAATGGCTAGGAAAAAAATCGCATTGATAGGTGCTGGTAATATTGGTGGAACGTTGGCTCATCTGGCATTATTGAAGGGCTTGGGCGACGTTGTATTGTTTGATATTATTGAAGGTTTACCACAAGGTAAGGCATTGGATCTCGCACAGAGCGGACCTGTTGAAGGTTTTGATGCAAGTATCACCGGAACAAACGATTACGCAGATCTTAAGGATGCAGATGTTGTAATCAACACTGCAGGTGTTCCAAGAAAGCCTGGAATGAGCAGGGATGACCTCCTGGGAATCAATGCAAAAATCACCCGCCAGGTTGGTGAAGGAATCAAGGCAAACTGCCCGAACGCATTCGTTATTTGTATCACAAACCCTCTGGATGTTATGGTTGGTGTTCTGCAAAAGACAGCCGGTATTCCCGGTAACAAAGTTGTTGGTATGGCCGGTGTCCTGGACTCCGCACGATTTAGAACATTTTTGGCATGGGAGTTCGGCGTTTCCGTTAAGCAAGTCAATGCTTATGTTCTCGGTGGTCACGGCGATAGTATGGTTCCTTTAACAGGAATGAGCAACATCGCCGGTGAAACGCTTGATACCATGGTTGAGCAAGGCAAGATTTCTGCTGAAAGACTGGAAGAGATTGTACAAAGAACCCGAAGTGGCGGTGGAGAGATTGTTGGTCTGCTTAAAACAGGTTCCGCTTTCTATACACCTGCTGCTGCTGCAATTGAAATGGCAGAGGCTTATCTGGCTGACAAAAAGAGTATCCTTCCTTGTGCTGCTTATGTTGAGAAAGGTGAGTACGGAATTGATCAACCTCTGTATGTTGGTGTTCCAGTTAAGATTGGTGCCGGTGGGGTTGAAGAGGTAGTTGAGATTCCATTGACCGAGAAGGAAAGAAGAGACCTGCAGATTTCAATCGATGCAGTTATCGAACTGAATGCTGCTGTGGATAAAATGTAAGCGCTTAACTTGCTGAAAATAAAAAGCCGGGCTATCCTCATAACTGGATAGTCCGGCTTTTTTTGTTTATGGAACGTGGAATGAGAATTACTCCTCATCCTCCTTTTCCGCGATCACCATCAATAGATCTTTTGTTTCCACCTGGGTACCAACAGGTGTCACAATTCTTTCCACGACTCCGTTTACTTCCGCTGTAATATTGGTTTGCATTTTCATGGCTTCAATGGAAAGCAAAACATCTCCGACTTCAACTTCCTGGCCGACAGCGACCACAACAGTAGAAATCAAGCCTGGCATTGGAGCACCAACATCACCCAGTTTGCTGCTATCAGCCTTTTCATGGGGCGCTCTTTCCGGAGCCATGGTTTCATCAGAGATTCGAATCGACCTTGGCTGTCCGTTCAGTTCAAAAAAGACTTCCCGATTACCTTCCTCATCGGCTTGGCCTAAGGCAAGATATCGAATCAACAGAGTTTTTCCGTATTCAATATGAACCGGCAGTTCCTCATCCTGAACCATTCCGTAATAGAAATTTAAGGTCGGAATCACTGTTACATTTCCATACTTTTTCCTGTGGTTCGCATAATCCACAAAAACAGAAGGATACATCAGGTATGATGCAAGCTCCTGGTCACTGATCCGACGTTCCACTTTTTCTTCCGCCTCTTTTTTCAGAGCATCCAGGTCGGCCGGTGGAAGTTCAAGACCGGGACGTACGTTAATGGGCTGTTCATCCTTGAGAATCTTCTTTTGAAGTTCCTTGGGGAATCCGCCGGGGGGTTGTCCCATCATGCCTTTGAAAAACTGCACGACTGAATCGGGAAAAGATATTTCACGACCCGGATCAAGCACTTCCTCTTTGGTTATGTCGCTGGTGACCATCATCAAAGCCATATCCCCAACCACTTTGGAACTCGGTGTTACTTTCACGATGTCACCGAACATTTCGTTAACCTCGGCGTAAACATTAGCCACCTCTGGCCAGCGCTCGTCGATACCCATCGATCTTGCCTGTTGCCTTAGATTGGTATATTGTCCGCCCGGCATTTCATGGAGATATATTTCCGAGGTTCCGGAGCGGATTTCACTTTCAAATCCGCAATACATCCCCCTCACTTTTTCCCAATAATCGGAAACCGTACGAATTGATTCCTGATCCAATTCAGTGTCTCGCGGTCCGTGTTTTAATGCTGCCACAATTGAACCCAGGTTCGGATGTGATGTCAATCCGCTCATGGAATCCATGGCTGCATCGATTGCGTCAACACCGGCATCAGCGGCGGCCAGCATGGTCGCCGAAGCGATTCCACTGGTATCGTGCGAATGAAGATGAATCGGCAAGCCGATCTCTTCCTTCAACGCTCCAATCAACGCTGTCGCAGCCGCAGGTTTGAGCAAGCCGGCCATATCTTTTATTGCCAAAATGTGTGCTCCGGCTGCTTCCAGCTGCTTCGCCATATCCACGTAATACTTCAGGCTGTACTTGGTGCGATTCGGATCGGTTATATCGCCGGTATAGCAGATGGTTGCCTCACAAATCTTGTTATTCTCGATCACAGCATCCATAGCCAATCGCATGTTTTCCACCCAGTTCAAAGAATCAAACACTCGGAACAAATCCATGCCGTTTTCAGCCGCCTGTTTAACAAAATACTTAACAACGTTGTCAGGATAATTTGTATACCCCACTCCATTGGAGGCACGTAACAACATTTGAGTCAGCAGATTCGGCATATACAGCCTGATACCCTGCAATCTTTCCCAGGGGCACTCCTTCAAAAACCGCATGGACACGTCAAAGGTTGCTCCCCCCCAACATTCCACCGAAAACAAGTTTGGCAATAGCGCTGAATATGCGGGAGCAATACTCAGCATATCATACGTACGCATGCGTGTAGCCAAAAGCGATTGATGCGCATCACGCATTGTCAGATCCGTTATCAATAATCGATTTTGGTCCTTCATCCAGCGTGCCACAGCCTCCGGTCCTTGTTCATCCAGTAATTGTTTCAAACCTTTTGGAGAATCATCGGGGTTGAAATGAGGCGCTACCGGTTGATGAGCCAGGGTTGGTCGCGGTCTGCCTTCCACATCTTCATTGCCGTTGACAATTGTGTTACCAATATAGGTCAATAGCCTGGTCGCCCGATCTTTACGTTTGGGAAATTTTAAAATATCCGTCGATTCATCAATAAAGCGGGTGGTGTACTCTGCGTTTTTAAAAGTTGGATGGCACACCAGGTTTTCCAGAAAATGGAGATTGGTGGCAATTCCAAGAATCCTGAACTCACGCAAGGCCCTGTTAATTCTCAACCTGGCTTCTTCCGGAGTAGATCCCCAGGCAGTCACCTTTTCCAGCAGGGAATCGTAATGTCTGGTAATGACGGCGCCTGAATAAGCGGTTCCGCCGTCCAAACGAATACCAAATCCGGTTGAACCACGATAAACCGAGATGCGCCCGTAATCAGGTATAAAATTGTTTTCAGGATCTTCAGTTGTGACCCGACATTGAATGGCATGGCCATGAAGCTGGATATCTTCCTGTTTTGGAACACGACTTTCGCTTGTTCCCAGCTCGGCGCCTTGTGCTACAAGGAGTTGTGCCTTCACAATATCGATACCGGTTACCTCTTCGGTAACGGTATGCTCAACCTGAATTCTCGGATTTACTTCCATGAAGTAAAAATCTTCCGTATCCATATCCATCAGGAATTCCACTGTACCGGCATTGATATAACCGGCAGCCCGGGCAATTTTCAAAGCTGCTTCACATAACTCCTGACGTTTCTGTTCCGTAAGAAAAATCGCCGGAGCACGCTCGACTACCTTTTGATTCCTGCGCTGAATGGAACAATCTCTTTCAAAAAGATGGTAGATATTGCCCTGGTTATCACCAAGTATTTGAACTTCGAGATGCCGTGCCTTTCGAACCAGACGCTCTATATAAACTTCATCATTTCCAAATCCGGCCTTTGCTTCACGGCGAGCCGCTTCAACCTGTACAATCACTTCGTCCCTGTGTTCAACGGCACGCATACCGCGACCGCCTCCCCCCCAACTGGCCTTTACCATGGCCGGGTATCCAACTTCGTCAGCCATTTTCAGTAACTCATCTTCTTCATACGGCAAGGGTTTACTGGCAGGTACGACGGGAGCACCGGCTTCTACGGCCAGATTTCTCGCAGACACTTTGTTCCCGAGCTTCCGCATTACCCCTGCCGGCGGTCCAACAAATGTGATTCCGGCGTTGGTACAAGCATCAACAAAATCGGGATTTTCCGAAAGAAAGCCGTACCCGGGGTGTATGGCATCTGCCCGCATTTCTCTTGCAATGCGGAGAATGTCGTCAATATCCAGATAGGCTTCTATCGGACCTTTACCCTCTCCAACCAGGTAGCTTTCACCGGTCTTGAATCGATGTAACGAGTACCTGTCCTCTTTAGAATAGATGGCGATGGTATCAATACCAAGCTCGATGGCCGCCCTGGTAATTCTGATGGCAATTTCACCGCGATTAGCGATAAGTAGCCTGTTTATCTTTTTGCAGCTAATATCCATATTAATCTCTAATTGAAGGGAACCTCTCTCTAGTTCCAGATTAAAGAGAAAATGTGCTAAGAATTAAAGGTGTTGCAGGTGAGATTCCGACTGTGGAAGGGGGGAAACTAAAAGGTTAGTCGGAACATTTCATCCATGAAATTGTGTCAAAAGGATATTCAAGTTATCCCCCAATTGTCAATCCTTTATTTTATTGGGCTCGATGCATTGTTCGAAAATAGCGCGCAAAAAACTGGATATCTACAGTTTGCAATAGCCTGATAAACGAAAAGATTATTACAATGATAAATATATGACGTAATTCGAAAACGATGGTAGGGTACTTTTACTGAATGAGTCGTTGTTTTGGCAAATAATCGTGTTTACTTGGGAGAGCCAATATGAGCAAAAAGGTTGTACAATTCATGGACACTTCTTTTCGAGACGGATTTCAATCGGTCTTTGGAGCAAGGGTTTTTACCAAGGACTTTCTACCGGCAGTAGAAGCAACCGTTGATGCTGGTATCACCCACCTTGAAGCAGGCGGAGGGGCACGATTTCAAAGCTTGTTCTTCTACTGCAATGAATCCGCGTTTGATATGATGGACGCTTTTCGTTCAAAAGTCGGAACCGAAGCGAATCTTCAGACCCTGGCAAGAGGAATCAATGTTGTTGCATTAAGTCAGCAGCCACGTGATATTATAGATTTACATGCCAAGATGTTTAAAAAACACGGTATGACGACAATCCGGAATTTCGATGCACTAAACGATGTAAGAAACCTGGAATACTCCGGTGAAAGAATCACCCATCATGGTTTAAAACACCAAATTGCCATTACGGTAATGGAACTGCCGCCTGGCTGCGAGGGCGCTCATACGGCTGAGTTTTACCTGAATCGTTTAAAAGCTATTCTCGATTCAGACATCCCTTTCGACTCCATCTGCTTTAAAGATGCAACGGGAACTGCAAATCCCAAAAAAATCTATGAAACATTCAAAGGAGCAAGAAAGCTTTGTCCTGCGGACACCGTTCTCTGGTTTCATACCCATGATACTGCCGGGATTGGTATCGCACAAAATTATGCAGCCATTGAAGGGGGAGCTGACGGGATCGACCTGGCTAAAAGCCCTGTCAGCGGAGGAACAGCTCAGCCGGATATCATGTCCATGGTTCAGGTCCTGAAAAACACCGATTTTAAACTGGATGTGGATATCGAAAAAGTAATGGCTGCTGAGGAAGTGTTTGAAGACGCCATGGAAACCTATTTTTATCCGCCGGAAGCGAAAATGATCTCACCCAAGATCGTCTTTTCCCCGATGCCGGGTGGTGCCCTAACAGCCAATACAATGATGATGAGGGATACCAACACCCTTCATCTTTATGGCAAGGTAATCGATGAAATGACCAATGTTGTTAAATTGGGTGGCTTTGGATCATCGGTTACTCCCGTCTCCCAATTCTATTTTCAACAGGCATACTTGAACGTCACCATGGGTAAATGGAAAAAAATCAACCCCAACTACGGCAACATGGTACTCGGCTATTTCGGGAAAACGCCTGTGGAGCCCGATGCAGAGGTGGTCAAACTCGCATCGGAACAGCTGGAAAAACCAGTTTTTAATGAAAATCCCCTGGATATCTTAGAACCAGGCATACCCAAGGCGGAGAAGATACTCAAAGACAACAATCTGCCCATAACTGACGAGAATATATTTATTGTAGCGAGCTGCGAGGCCAAAGGTCTCGATTTTTTACTGGGCAAGGCCAAGGCAACCGTGCGAAAAAAAGAACCCGAATCTGACGAAGACACGGTAAAAATTGATGTCACAAAAACTGCTGCCGGTTTTCCCGGTCAAGCAAATTACCAGGTGTCTTTTAGCGGTAGATCCTATAACCTCAGCGTCGGCAGCAACCAACAGATACAGGCCGTTGCTCCGCATCAACCGGAATTACATGCAGAGCCGCCAAAAGCAAACCTTCAGCCTACCCAAACCTCAAGCAATAGGATGACAGCTTCAGCTTTGCCATCGAACAACACCGTAGCAGCCCAGATTCCGGGAAAGATATTAAAAATCCTTGTGAGCGTTGGGGAAGAGGTTCAAGAGCATCAAACCTTGTTGATCATGGAAGCCATGAAAATGGAAACCGAAGTCAAAGCCTCATCAGCAGGGGAGATATCAACAATACACGTTGCTGAAGGAGATGCCGTTCAAACTGCCGAGGTGCTGGTAACCCTGTCCTGATGTGCCACTATGGCTGCCCCGGACTATCGGTGCAGCCGCCGGAAAACCTAAAAATCGTCAATAAACTTAAACGAAACCTTTAGCTTAGTTCGATAAGCAACAATTTTTCCATCTTCCAGTTTGAGATCTTGTGACGTCACTTCTGCGATGCGAAGGTCTTTGAGGGTTTTATGAGCTCTTTCTATGGCATTCTTAGCTGCATCATCCCATGATATTTCGCTCGTGCCGATCAATTCAATGACCTTGTATACACTACCTGCCATCTGTTTTCCTCCTGGTTATTAGGGGTCGTAATTCAGTAGGACAATCCTTTGTTCATGAATTGCGATTTGGATTAAAGCACTTCAACCAATTGCTTTGATTGATTATAAGGATAATGGTGATTTTGTAAATATCTAAATGGCGCCTGACTGTAAACCAGTTTAAACGCTACCAATAAAAGCTTAAAAGCAACTTGGTGCTTCACCGTTCGGTGTTTTCAGCATTCAGCAATCAGATCTCAGCCAGTTTTTGCCATACCTTAAGCTGAATGCAGACTGCAGGTTAATCTTCAGGCTGGATTCCGGTATCCGGCACAGGCTGGATAAGGGGTTTGGGGCTATCCCTTCAGACACTAACTGCCGGTTTTAAGCTTGCAACATGGGGTGCGATTCAAACTCTTATATACCTTGGGAAATCTATTTTCTATAAGGAATGCGCGGCATGAGAATTGATTAAAGTCAAATGATTACCGGATCAACCATTCAATTCGTATCCCGTTTTTTCAAAGCCTCAAAAGTCTAATTCATCCGTAGAAAGCCCGAAGGCAATGTTTTATCCCGAGATAACTATGTATAACACTACTTCCCGTCACATTTCTCACTATCTTTTCAGCCGTCCATTGAAGCTCACTAAATCTGCTCATAAAACTGTTTAGAATCAAATTTCGAAGGCA
>JANQLH010000373.1 GCA_028280735.1 SAR324 cluster bacterium
CGCCAGCGGTAATTCAAAAAATTATATCGTTTCATACAATTCAAATACCAGTCTGCTTGAAATTCAGGAAGCAGGATCTTTGACAGGAGTTCAAATCCTCTGGTCTGATGCAGGAACAACCGCTGAAGGAGATTTAGGGTTTGATGCCGTTGATGAAACGATTACCCCCAAAGCATCCTCATTAGACTATTACGTAGAAGTAGACGGTGTTGAAAACCAGGATTCAAGTAATACCGGACTGACAGATCTTGTCACCGGCGTCAGTATTGATTTATCCGCTATTGGTACCACCACGATGGACATCACCCAGGGTGGCGGTGCGACTTTCAAATATACAATGGGTGACTCGTCAGAAATTTCAGTGGCCGTTACTTCTGATACATCCCTGGCAGACCTGGCAACCCTGATCAACAATGATGCTGACAACCCAGGGGTTACGGCTTCAATTGTAAATACCGGTACAGGAACCGCTCCCTATAAGTTGCTATTAAAAGCAAATACATCCGGAGAAGACTCCCGGATTAAAATATTGACCCAGCTGGACGATCTGACGCTTTCTGAACAGAATGGTGCAAATTTCACCATGGAAGCAGATTCAGCCATCACTGTTACATCCGGCTCCCCTATTGTTATAAGGGCTGCTGATGGAAATACAGATATAGTGTTCCAGGAAGATACCGGTTCTGGATATTCTGCAGATATTACGGCTACTATTGCTGATGGTGTATACCAAAACAGCAGTGACCTGGTCGATGCCATTGAAGATGCCATTGAAGCAGCATCGTTAGCAAATGGCAATGGTATCGACTATACAGTGACTTACAATTCCACTTCCGGAAAACTGGAAATACAAGAAGCCGGCTCATTAACAGGTCTTCAAATAAAATGGGCTGATGCTGGAAGTACTGCCGGCACTATACTTGGCTTCACCACAGATCAAACCCTTACCCCGTCTTCCGCATCCTTGAATGCACTTTTTACACTTGATGGAATCGCATACCAAAGACAGACGAACTCATCCCTGACCGATGTCGTTGATGGAATGACCCTGACATTAAAATCTGTTGGAAATACAAGCATAGGCGTAACTTCTGATACCTCTGCTATTGAAGAAGACATTAAAAAAATAGTCACAACGATGAATGATATCATCGCAGAAATTGATGCCAATGACGATTATGATGAAGACACAGACACTTGGGGGACACTGGCTAAGACTCCTTCCATCAGAGGTGCCCAGGAAACACTTCTATCGTTGATCAGCAGCGAACTCAATACCGGTACCGAGATGACTTTATTTCATGACCTGGGATTTGAAGTTGACAGAGACGGCAGCATCAGTATTGATGAGGCGGTATTAACCAGTCAGATTTCGATGAATTTTGAGAATATCAAAACCTTTTTCCTGGGTGATTCAAATTTCACCGGTATGGCTGATCTGCTGAATGATCAACTGAAAGAATTTACAAAAACAGAAGGGCTTATTGACAGCGAAACGGATGCTGTAGATGCCAGGATAACAATATTAGAAAATGATATTGAATCTGAAACCGAACGGCTGGACAAACGGTATGAAACCATGGCTCAACAGTTTGTTCAATTAGATTCTTTTATGAGGCAGGTCGAATCTCAGCAAAGTTATATCCAACAAATGTTTGATGCAAGCAAACGCAGTGATTAGTGATCAAGTAAAGAAATAGGAGATTGATGCTTTATGGTTTATAATAATGCGCTCAATTCATACCAAAAAGCGCAAGTTTATGACGAAATGGATCCGAACAGATTGATTTTTATGCTCTATGAAGGTGCCATTAAAAGAATAAGACTTGCAAAAAAAGGAATTGAGGCAGAAGACCCGAAATTAAGAGGGGAGAATTTAGGGAAAGCCATTGCTATCATCTCAGAATTGAGCGCAGCCCTGGATACCACAATTGATACAGAGGAAATCCATTTTTTAAAAGGATTGTATAATGCAATGCTGGTCGAATTGCCAAAGGTAAATGTGAGTAATGATACGACCACCTTAGACAGGGCCGATAAGTATCTAACTGAACTAAAACGAATCTGGGAAACGACGGTAATGAATAAGCCGCGTACTGATCGTTCGGAAAAAAATGAGGATTCACAGGCGGCAATTAAACCTTTACCAAATGGCTATACCTCAAACAACCAGTCCAATGGCAGATCTTTTGCTGTTTAATTAAAAAATGGGAGCTGGAGTTAACATATGAAAACTGAAGAAAAACATATGAAATCAATACAAACTGTCGAAGATTTCATTTCACTTCAAAAAGACCAATTGAATGATTTAAAAACAGCAGAGTTCCCGGATATATTGAAAATGAAAGAAGACAGGGCTTTGGCCTTTTCAAGGATGAAAAAATTATTTACAGGAGATCCAGATTTTACCACTCATAAGGACCAGGCTCGACTTATACTGGAACTTGACGCACAGTTCAAAGATGAGATACACAAATATAAAGTCTTTTTAAAAAACAGGCTTTCCCAGCTCAGACAAGGGAAAAATGCATTGGCAGGTTATAAAAATGTCAATTGTATTAATCATAACAAACCTCATGTATTCAGCATGAGTAGATAAAAATGGCAAGGAGGTAATGTAAAATGGATGTTACAGCAAACGCAAACATGGATGTTTCAGGTGTTAGCCAAACACCCTCCGTGGAAAAACTTCCCGATATCCAGGCACTAAACCGGGCGGAAAAACCGGTCAAACCTGCCCAGATATCCAGAAGTGATGTTGAAGAAATGGTAGAAGCATTAAAAGACCTGACCGAAACACTACAGACCAGTATCAATTTCAGCGTGGATGAAGGAACCAACGATATTGTTGTTAAAGTAATTGAAAAAGGAACAGATAAAGTAATTCGCCAGATACCGCCGGAAGAGCTTTTGGAACTTCAGGAAAAAATGCAGGATTTAACCGGTTTTCTTTTTGATAGTAACGCTTAAATTAACTAAAGGCTCTGGCTAACGACTATTTCAGCAATTGATGCTGATGCGAATACGCGCTGTTCTGTAGAACAAGTTGCAAACCTTCTCTTCTCCTATTGTTTATGACTAAGGGGGCCAGGAAGTTTGCGGTCATTTTTTCAGGATTCCCATTGGGAATGGTGACAATGACAAAGCAGGATATCTCATCTGTTTCAAAATCCCATGAAACCATTTTTTCAAGATCATTTTTCTCAATAGTATATTCAGGCAGGATCTTGATAGGATCCAATACTACAAAGGACAAATTGGGGTCATCCATGCATTGAAATAATAAGAAAGGTACGGTTTCTTCTTTCTGGAGAAATACATACCGTTTCTGATCTCTAAATCCGGGAATACCGATCGGCATATTTACGATCTTTTGTTCATCAATCTCTACTTCACCAAATTGACGGGTATTGATTTTCATTATTTTTTCTTCGACTCCTTGCCTACTATCAATTTAGCTGCTTTCGTAATATCAGTTTTTTCACCCTTGGCAGAAAGAATATTTGCCTGCTGAATGGATTCATAAACTTCCTGACGTAAAACAGAAACTTCCCTTGGTGCATCAATACCGATTCGGATACTATTTTTACCGGTCTCGACCACTTTAATGACAATATCATCACCAATGATAATGCTTTCACCAATTTTTCTAGTTAATATCAGCATAATATATTATAAAAAATCCACCAGGCTTAAGTTAATGACCTTTGATGTTGAATTCAATGAGGCTTCATATGCTGTTTGAATCGACTGTAAATCCATGATTGATTCTACCACATCCGCATCTTCAATCATTGATTTTCTTTCAGTAAGGGTCAACTTTGTTTCACTGCTGACCTGTTTTCGAACCTCAAGCCTATTGGATTTAATACCTATATCTGACAAAACAGAGGTAATGCTGTTAAAATGAGTATCCAGTCTTGTCATTGTTCTGCTGATACCATCTTCATCGTCCGTTGCCAGGTATTCCTTTAGATCAAAAAGGGTTTCAAAAATCCCCCAGGTCACTTTCTGGCTTTCCACAGGGGCTGATGACACATCTTTAGCATCAAATCCAAGGGTTGCTCCAGCACTTGCCGAAAGGTCAGTCCCGGTACCAAACAGGAATTCAAGGTCTTCAAGTTTTCTCCCCAGTTCCCCATCTTCTTTAATGGTAAACTTATGAGTTATATAACTGTATGAAACTTCATAGTCAACCCTGTTTCCATTAAGTTCAGACTCATCTTCCATTGCATCCTCAACAGCCCTTATAAAGGCATCAATATCGGTGTACGTCCCCGCAGGAATGGTCGCAGTCAGTTCACTCGTTTCTGAACTGCTTTTGCCGGGTAAAATCTCTTTAAAATTGATTGCATCATTGGTTCCGGATGTGATGGTAAAAAGGGTTGCGGCAGTATCGCTGATATGCGGTCCAACACCTGTATCATCTGCGGCTAGACTGTATCCCAGCTCTGTACCGGCGGTCAGGCCAGTATTGGTTCCGGAATTCCACAACAGTTGAAGATCAACCAAAGTTGGCGCTGTGCCACTTTCAACAATCGAAAAACGGCCGGTTTGCTCGCTGTATGTAACCGTGTAATCGATTCCATTAAGAGAGGCACTCTCTAATGCTGTTTCTACGGCTGTTGCCACATCGTCCATTTCATAGTATTTACCTGGTGGTATTGCCGCACTGAGCTGAGCTGAAGGTCCTCCGCCGGTATCTTCTGTAAAATCAATTACATTATTGGTGTGATCAAAAATTTTCAAAGGGACTTCATCATTGCTTCTGGCCGGCTGAAAAGAGACATCCCCAGAACTAAATCCTAAATCCGGCCCGATACTATGATCGTCAGATTCGGAAAAAATATCAAATTCTACAAAATCACCACCCACAGCGATCGAATCCAGGGATATTGTCATGTCCGTCAGACCATTTTGATTCAAATCCAATTCTACATAACGATCTGTTCCTGAGATCGTAGTGGGCAGCCCATAACCCGGATCATTCAATACCTGCCAAAATCCGTCGCCGTCATAAGTGAGACGTAAAGGGGCTGTACCTGAAGGTTCCGGAGTATCATAAATCAAAGAGGTATCATAAATAACGTTGATATCAACACCTTCTTTCAGTATTCCTTCTGTATTAATTCCGCCGACTCGTGGAGTCTCTCCGGTTCCCCACAGCATTTCAAATCCGAAGTACCCATTGTATTTGCCATCATCTGTAATCGAAAACTTTTTGGTTGAATCATCATAATCCACTTTATAGGTAACGCCGTACCCCTTATCATTGGATGCGGAATTCATTGTATTTCTTAAAAGAACTGCTAATTCATCCGGTGGATATGTACCATCAGGAAGCGTTCCTTCCAGAACTCTTTCTGAATTTAATCCTTTGCCAGGATCCTCCTTGAAAAAAATTTTATTGTTGGTTCCATCAACAATAATCTCATCCTCTGTAAAAACGTCTTCACCGATTCTTCCCACTTCCAGTTTATTGGTCGTCCCTGTTTTCACTTCGAAAGCCGTATAGTTACCATTATAATTTACTTTTGATGGATTGGCGTCATCATCATAAGTAAATGCCCGGATATTGTTTTTTGTTCCTGAAAAAACATAACTGCCATTCACCTGGGTATTAGAAAGAGACAATACCTGATCAATAATACCTTCAATCGTTTCAACTGCATCATTCCGCTCTGATGTACTCATGGAAGCATTCACCAGTTGAGTACTCAGTAATTTGGCGTCAATCAACTGATTGGAAACCGACTGGAGAGCTGCTTCAGTCCCATCTAACCAAGTTTTTCCCAGATCAATATTTTTATTCAATTGTTCCAGGTTTTTAACTGACAGTCTTAAATCAAGGACTTGTGAGAGTCCAATGGGATCATCAGAGATATTGTTAATTCGTTTTTGTGTACTGATCACCTCATTCGCATCTCTTAGATCGTTTGTTACCATATTCAACTGGTGCTTAGAGGTATTGTACAATGAAATATTGGGGACCCTCATATCCTTTCTCCTTTATCTTACCGAAAGAAGGGTGGTTAGCATCTCATCCGCAACAGTTAAAAGTTTCGATGCTGCTGAAAATGCATGTTGAAATTTCATTAACTTTATCATTTCTTCATCTAATGACACAGCAGATACAGCATCCCGTTGCTCGGTCATCTGGTTCACCATGATATCTGCAAATTCTCGAGAAGTTTTAATGCTTCTGGCTTTAACACCGATTGATCCGACCATTGTATTATAATAATCATCCAGTGTTGAATCTATGAGGCTGGACTGGGCTTCAGACCCCCTGACATAATCCCATTGCTTCATGGTCCAGGAGGTGTTTTGCAAATCTATCATAGATAAGGCGTTTTTATTGTCACCCTGGGTCACATTCCCGGTAAGGCTATCAAGTTTTCCAGATGCAATAAATTTAGTATCTGAAATTTTTTCGTTAATCTCCATGGTCAACGAATTTGATCCTTTAAAAAGTGTGTTAATCCCGGCAGCAGCCATCAACCCAGCATCCTGGGCATCAGTATCACCAAATGCATATCGAATATCTGTAGATTCATGTTTCGTTAAATCAAACCGGACATATCCATCTCCGGACACCTTGTTTGCAAATTTTATTTCTATATCAGCCAATCCATCACCGGAGAGATCGACCTTAAAACCATTATCATCCCCCCCTGCCGGAATAATTTGGGCGACACCGCCTGTTGCATCATTAAGGATTCCCCAGTTTCCGGAAGTTCGGCTGAACTGAAGATCCAGTGCTTTAAAATCCAGTGCACCATAATCTAATACATTA
This sequence comes from SAR324 cluster bacterium, assembly GCA_028280735.1. Classification (GTDB taxonomy): domain Bacteria; phylum SAR324; class SAR324; order XYD2-FULL-50-16; family XYD2-FULL-50-16; genus JAHJTV01. The sequence continues at coordinate 6,797 of JANQLH010000373.1, forward strand.
ATAGTTGTATTTTCCTGGCTGAATCCATTTGAACCGGAAAGTTCAATATTCTCCATTGCATAATACCGGTCAGAAGAATCAAATTTTAATTTATTGTCCGATGTAGCAATGGCTTTCATCCCAGTACCATTTCTGTTGAATTCATCCACAAATGAATCCAATGTCCAATGCCAGTCAGCCATCGACTCCCCTGTTCCTCTCCCTGCAGTGTTCGATGATTTCGGCAAACCGGACTCATCTGTTGTTATTGTAAAAACATCGTCTTTGAACAGGGTTCCATCTGAAAAACTAAGGATCATTCCGTCCACTTCTATCTCAACGGGCGAAGCCGGTGTGCGAGGTGGTGAATGGCCTTCGATCTCAAATGAGCCCGAAGAGACAGATGATGTCCATTCAATGGTAAGCGGACTTGCACCAGTTGCCGGCAGATGACCGACTTTCCCGCCTGACACTACGTTGAACCGGTAAATATCATTGATGCTTTTGGCCTGTTTGGAAACTGTAAAATCCAGAGGATCCGGCACACCGGATGTATCTGTATTGACAGTTAAAGTATTCCCGGCCACCAGGCTTCCGGAACCCAGGTCAAATGTCAGGGTCTGGACACCGTTTTCAGTAATGGCCACATTCCCTTTATCTTTAACCGTTACATATCCTTCTGCACCGGTAGAATTCCCATTGGAATCGAGCCGTTCCCAAAAAATGATACCGTCATCACTGTAAAGCGAGGATGTTGAAAAATTACGATTAGTATTCCCTGCTTCCAGAAGATCATTGTCAGGATCACTGGCCCCTTCGCCCGTTCCGGTGGACACAGCTAATTTGGCATCACTCCCAACAGAATCGCTGAAGCTGGTAATTTCGATTGGGTCATCCAATGATGCATCTTTAATAATTGACACGGATTTCCCGTTACGAATAAAACTATAGTTAGAGCTGGTAATACTTGCATTCAGTTCATTAAAGAGTTGCTGTGCCAGTTCAATTTCAGTAGTACCGGTTCCGCTGGAAACAACAAAACTGACGGTATTCCCATCTACATCGAATGAAATAGTATCCCCGATATCAAAATTTGTAAAACCATCTTCTCCGCCCAAAGTCATAATTGAACTACCAGTAGTTGCCGTACCCGATGTGCCGAACAAGCCGGTGGCCGTTTTGGCATCAGACTGGATGGTCACTCCCGGATCCAATAAAGCCGTCACTGTGCCCGTTATCACTGCTGATGTGTTTGCTGATCCGGCAGTGAAACTTGTTTCAACGATGGTGGATGTGGTGCATACAATTCTAACACACCCTCACTTAGAAATCAATAACACGCTAATTGTAAACAGTTTAAATAAAAATCAGCACTCTATATAGCGGAGTGCTAAAAAAACTTGACCCCAGGAGA
>JANQLH010000011.1 GCA_028280735.1 SAR324 cluster bacterium
GGGTTTCTTTGAACACCCTTGCTTTTGCCTACATATTCCCTCCTTTCTGGGCTATGGTTGGATTTTCACCAACTAGTTAATGACCATGCCGGTCGCACCACTTACCCTAGGCTGTTATAATCTTCCCTTACAGGGAAGTGCGTAATTTTGTATTATCAACTTCGCGCTTATGGGGCTAGACCCGTAATCTATCACGCAGCACGCTGAAATGATTAAAAGACTTCGTATTCACCAGTCAAGCCGAGGACAGGCATACCCGGGGTGACAAGTGTGTCTAAACGTCGATTAAACTTGGAAAAATCAGAGATTTTTCTATCATGACACAGTCTATAGACCCGAAAACTATATAGGCTCGATGTACAGTAGCAACAGCATGTTTTCTTAAGTTTAAGGTAAAAAACGGTTCGTGAAACACAACTGTTGATGGGTAACAGCTTACCTATCCAAAAAATTATGATTTTAACCATACTTTCTTACCAACTGCCGGACATTAACAGGAGGGTTTAATACTATGGCGAACGGGAAAAAAGGAAAAAAAGGGGTTGACACTTCAGTGGATAAAACCGTTGTAAGAGCTTTGGCTCTCGGTGGTCTGTTGGGTGGTTGCGACCCTTCATGCGTGGACGTGAAAGACGGTAAAATCGTCCGAGTCAGGCCCATGCATTTCGATTGGAAATATGACCGGGAAAGCTTCAATCCATGGAAATTTGAAAGAGACGGCAAAAAGCTGGAGTCGAATTTCAAAGGTATGCCTTCTCCCTGGTCCCTATCTTACAAAAAAAGGACCTACTCACCAAACCGAATCAAATACCCGTTGAAGCGTGTTGATTGGGATCCAAACGGCGAAAGGAACACCCAAAACAGGGGCAAAAGCAAATATGTCAGGATTTCCTGGGATGAAGCAACAGATCTGATCTCCAGCGAAATCAAACGGATTCATAAAGAATATGGTCCATTGGCAATCTTGGCGCAGGGAGACGGCCATGGTGAATGTAAAACCATCAACACCCCCCACGGTCACCAGGCACGCTTGCTGGACATGCTAGGCGGTTTTACGCAGCAGGTTCGAAACCCGGACAGTTGGGAAGGTTTTTACTGGGGCTCCAAACATGTTTGGGGGCAAGGTATTGTGGGTATGATGGACCCTTCAGGCAACTGCATGAAAGACATGACGGAAAACTGCGACATGGTGCTGTTCTGGGGGTGTGATCCGGAAACCACACCATGGGGATTTGTCGGACAGTTCGCCAGTCGGCTCTGTTACTATTGGACAGACCTGGGAATCAAGCAGGTTTATATCTGCCCGGATTTAAATTACGGTGCGGCAGTCCATGCAGATAAATGGATTCCGATCCTGCCGAATACCGATGCAGCCATGCAATTGGCAATCATCTACATGTGGTTAAAAGAAGGGACCTATAACAAGGAGTATGTAGATACCCACACCATTGGCATGGACAAGGTAGAAGCCTATGTCATGGGTGAGGAAGACGGGGTTGTCAAAAATCCCGAGTGGGCATCCAAAAAATGTGGCGTTCCTGAATGGACCATTAAAGCCTTAGCACGGGAATTTGCTCGAAACACTACATCGATAGCCCACTATTTTGGCGGTTCAATGTTTAGAGGTCCTTACTCTCACGAACCTGCAAGACTGGAATGTATCCTTCTTGGCATGCAGGGACTTGGAGGACCCGGTGTACACCAGGTGCAGATCACTTATGGTGGGATGCCGAGACCTGAAGGTCTTGAAAGTACGCGATTCTTTAATCCACAGCTGAGTGAGCGACTCACGAAACCCACAATGACGACCATTCGGGCCTGGGGTAAGCAATTAATACCAAAAACCATGATTCATACGGCGATCCTGAAGCCTCCTTTAAAATTCTGGGGGAATGGTGGAATCGAAGAACCCGTGGAAGATCAGTTCATTGAGTACAATTACCCGATTGCCAAAGAAGAGGGCGGAACGGAAATTCATATGATGTGGACAGATACACCCTGCAGGATCACTTGCTGGAATTGCGGCCACGAAACCATCATCGCGGAAAGAGATCCGAAAATTGAATGCATCGTCGCTCAACATCCATGGTTGGAAAACGATTGTATTTACGCCGATATCATCCTGCCGACCAATACCAACATGGAAGTAGATGATATTGTGACCAATACGCGCCAGGGTACACAGCATCATTCAGTGATTCTGACCAACAAAGCCATTGAGCCTGTGGGTGAATCCAAAAGCGATTACGAAGCAGTCCTCGAAGTTGCAAAAAAAATGGGCAAGGAAGCTGAATTCTCGGAGGGTAAAACGGTAAGAGATCTTCAACAAGAGGTTTTCAGCAACATGAAGCTGGAAAAGTTCATCACCTGGGATAAATTCGAAGAAAACCAATATGTTGTACTTCCGACCGCTAAAGATTGGGAAGACGATGTTGTCGGCCTGAGACCCTTCCATGATGATCCTGAGAAGAATCCTCTGCCGACACCTACCGGTAAATTGGAATTCTATTCCGAATCGATCGAAAAAGCATTTCCGGACGATCGTGAAAGACCACCTATTCCCAAGTGGATCGAAAAAAGCGCCATGCATGATGAAAGAATTTCCAGCTGGAGGGCAAACGCCTATCCATTACTGTTAATGTCAAATCACGGACGCTGGAGAGTTCATTCCCAGGCAGATGACGTGACCTGGAGTCGTGAAGTGGTAACTTGCAAGGTTAAAGGCTGGGACGGTTACTTGTACGAACCATGCTGGATTCACCCAAAAGACGCGGAAGCACGCGGAATTCAGATGGGTGATATTGTAAAAGTCCATAATGAAAGGGGAGCTGTACTTTGCGGTGCCCGCGTTTGGGAAAGAGTCATGCCTGGTGTGGCGTACGTTGATCATGGAGCCCGTCATGATCCTATTATCCCCGGAGTTCTGGATCGAGGCGGGGCCATCAATTGTATTTCCGGAGAGGGAATTACATCAGAAAAATGTGTAGGTCAAGCAACCAGTGGTTACCTTGTTGAAGTGTCCAAAGTAACAGGAAATGAAATGGATCAATGGAAACGAGACTATCCCGAAGCTTTTGAACGAGACTATGATCCCGCTGCCGGATTAAGGTTTGAGGCATGGGTAGAGAAAGGAGGTAAGTAATGAAAGTATTCGCAATTGATTTATCGATATGCAACGGCTGCTACTGCTGCCAGGTTGCCTGTAAAGATGAACATGTAGCTAACGACTGGACTCCCTACGCCAGACCTCAACCGGACACCGGTCAATTCTGGATGAGGTTGAATGAAGTGGTTCGCGGTCAGGTTCCAAAAGTCAAGGTGACGTATACGCCGAATCTTTGCCATCATTGTGATGATGCATCGTGTATCTCCGGATGCGAGTCCAAGGCAATTTATAAAAGGGATGACGGACTGGTGATTATCGAACCGGATGCCTGCACCGGCTGCAAACTATGTGAAGATAATTGTCCGCACGATTCCATCTATTTCAACGAGCATTTGAATATCGCTCAGAAGTGCACGGGATGCAGTCATCTGCTGGATAATGATGAAAACTGGGATGTTCCTCGTTGCGTGGATCAATGCCCAACCGGTGCTATTCAGTTTGGCGAAGAAGCGGACTTTGCGAGCTTCATTAAGGATGCCGAATTCATTAACCCGGAAGCCGGCACAAAATCAAGGGTTTATTATAAAAACCTTCCCAAAAAGTTTATTGGCGGAACCTTGTATGACCCTGTAGAAAAAGAAGTCGTAATAGGAGCGGAATGTACCTTGAAAGACTCGGAATCCAAGGAAATATTCAAAGCAACCACGGATAACTTTGGTGATTTTTGGTTCCACGGGTTGAAAGATGATCGTAACTACTCCCTGGAAATGGAGAAGGACGGCAAAAAGAAAACGATCGATAACATTCTGACCGATAAGGACCTGAGCCTGGGAGATATCCCCTTATAACCCGGCATTGTGCTGACTCTCTGCAAAAGGGGGATTTGCCTGGTGGGCAATCCCCCTTTTTTTTTATTCAAAAACAATCAAGAGAACACAATGGGTTATTTATAATTTGCAAAGCATTTAAATCTTGAGTTTATTTGTTAATTTTTTATTGGGACCCAGTACGAATGGCCGGCGATGCAGACTGTGTCATCATTAAGAAATTTGCATATCATGCGACGAGTTTTAAGCTCTGTCATTCCGGGCTCGCAGACTGTGTCACAATAAAAATTTAGGTGATTATGGGCAGATTTTGATTCTTCGTCATTCCGGGCTGGACCCCATAAACGCTAAGGTGTTTTCCGATATAACAACAATGATTTGCGCTTAACGCTGAAAGCGTTCATGCCTTCTCGAGCAGTGTCTAGTTATGATGAAATCTTTCTGTTACCTCCCTTACTACTTCACTTTTGGTAATTATGATATAGGATCTGGAAAGTGGT
>JANQLH010000427.1 GCA_028280735.1 SAR324 cluster bacterium
TGTCGGTGGTTCAGCTGAGCCGTCAAACACGGAATCCAAAGAAAAATCGTCATTTGATCAGCAGAAAATAATCCAAACCTGTGTTGAACAAGTGATGGAAATAATTCGACGGGAAAAAGAAAGATAATGGAACTCAAAGAACTGGCTAAACTTACCAAACTGAAAATCGTTGCCACGGATAGTAAGAAGGAATTCGAAGTTATGTTCAATCCTACTTCCTACAGTGAAAAGTTTTCAGTTGAATATAAAGAACGGAATTCCAGCAATTCCGGTGTTGAAGAATTTGATTATTTGAAGAGTATTCCAGGTGATTTTCAATTAAAGATTATCATAGACGGCACCGGGGTCAGCGAGTTTCAGTCATCTTATCTGCCCAGTTTTAATAAAAAAATTAAACCGGTTGCGGACCAGGTAAATGAGTTTTTGAAACTTACCTGGTATCCCAAAGACGGCCTGCCAAGTCCATTGGAAATCAGTTGGGGGCCGTTTAAATTTGCCTGCAGGCTGAGAACGGTAACGATAAACTATACCTTGTTTGACAGATCCGGGCATCCCCTGCGAGCAGAATTGGATGCCGGCTTTATCGGGCTCCCCCAACAAAATCGTGCGAATTACGAGCAAAGGTTTAGTGTCAAGCCCACCGGAAACTCCGGCAGTTCGTCGTCAGGAACCAAAAATGGAATTGCTGTCAGTATGTAAGGGAAATGAGATATATGAGTAATCTTCGATCTGAAATATACAGCGGTGGCAAGCCGATCTCCAGCAATATTGTCAGTATTAATGTTGTCAGTGAGGTGAACAGGATTCCTTACGCGCAAATTGTTCTGACCGATGTGGATTCTACAGATACAAACAATAAAAGGCTAATTGATCTCAGCAATGACGACAAGTTCAAACCTGGTGCCGAGTTTGAACTTGCCTTGAGTAGGGGGGATAACGGGGGAGTTTTCAAAGGGGTTGTGGTTAAACAAAAGGTTAGAAAGAACCAGGCGGGTTCCTTTTTGACTGTAGAAATAAAAGATGCCGCATACAAGCTGTGTTCACAAAGAAAAAGCGCGGTTTTCAATGAAAAAGACGATTGCCAGATAATCAAAGATATCGCCGGAAAAAAGGACATTAAAGTGACTTGTTCGGATCAAACTTATGTTCACAAACAAACGGTCCAATATTATTGTTCCGATTGGGATTTCATCATTTCAAGGGCGGAGGCAAACGGCCTGCTGGTATTTGCGGAAAACGGTGAACTGATTGTTAAAAAACCGGATTATGCGGATACAACGGATGATATAGGTGATGTCTTTGATTTTGAGATGGAAGCGGATGCCGGCTCTCAATACCAGGAGATTGAAAGCGTCTATTGGGATATTAAAAATGCGGCTCTGGCTACCAGTCTAAACAATAACAGCGGCGATCTGGAATCCGGTCTGGATAGCCGACATTCATTTAGTGATCTTTCCGATGCCATGGGTTCGGACAAATACCAACTGATAAACGGAGTGCACAGCGAGCCTGAGGAAATGGAACTTTGGGCTAACTCGGGCATGATGAAAAATCGTCTGTCCATGCTGCGAGGCCGACTCACCGTCGATGGGAATCCTACTATCAAGCTGGGAAAGGTTTTGGAACTAAGTGAAATCGGTAATGTTTTCAGCAGCAAGGCGATGGTAACTGGAATTCGTCATAGAATCTCAAAGGAAGGGTGGAGAACAGATTTGCAACTGGGACTGCCCAAAGATTGGTTTCACAAAAAGACTGATATTGTTGAAGCTCCGGCGACAGGCTTGTTACCTGCTATTCATGGCTTGCAGGTGGGAGTTGTCGAAGCTTTCCCTGCAGATGGTGATCCGGACGGTTTCCATCGCATAAAAGTCCGGGTGCCGGCAGTTCATGAGTCGGAGAGTGTTCTCTGGGCACGATTATTATTTCCTTACGCAGGCGCTGGCCGGGGCATGTTTTTCGTGCCGGAGGAAGGAGATGAAGTCGTAATTGGATTTTTTAATGATGATCCCAGGCATGCCGTGGTGATAGGCAGTCTCTACAACGGTCAGACGGAGCCACCGTTGGAATTTACCGATGTTAACAATGAAAAAGGCATTGTAACCCGTAACGGGATGAAAATAGTTTTCACTGACGAAGACGACAAAGAGATAATGGAACTCTCCACGCCGGGTGGAAACCAGGTGCTGATGGAAGATGAAAACGGCATCACGGTCGTTGATAAAAATGATAATTCGGTGACGTTCCATGATAAAGGGGTAGAGCTTATAGATAAAAATGAAAATAAGTTTACGCTCGATGACAAGGGAATCGTTGCTGAAGATACCAACAAAAACAGTATCACAGCCGGTAAACAAGGGATCGAGATCAAAGATTCCAATGGAAATACCGTCACCTTGAGTGATGCAGGAATCGAGATCGCGGATATGAATGGCAACAAAGCCGTGTTGGAGGCCAGTGGTGTGACCGTTGAAGCCGCCGCCTCCATGACATTGAAAGGAGCAACCATAGACATCAACTAGGAGCATGACATAATGGCAGACGAAAGCTTTTTAGGGACCGGATGGAGTTTCCCCCCGGAATTCGGAGCGAATGGTTCCAGCGTTAAAATGGTTGATGACGAAACCGATGTGGAACAAGCATTACAGATTCTGTTTAGTACGGCACTTGAGGAGAGATTGTATCGTCCGGTTTATGGCTGTGATTTGCGCAGGTTTATGTTTGAGGAAATCAACAATGATCTTGCCAGGCAGATTCAGGATATGATCGTCGATGCCATAGATGAATATGAATCCAGAATCGACCTATTAAGAATCTATATAACGGAGTCAGATGAAACCTCCCGGGTTTTGCTGATTCAGATAGAGTACCAGGTCAGGCAAACAAATTCAGTCCGGAATATGGTTTTCCCGTTCCATGTTTACTGAGATTGCTTGAATAATTATTGAACTGACTGAAATGTTAAAAAATGGAAACCAAACTGCAAAAACCATGTCGATTAGCTGAACTCCCTAAAGCAAATACTGTTTAAATGAAACCGCTAAAATTCAGATCCGGAACCAATCAGAACGATCGAATTAAACCTGCTCTTCAACCTGAATATATATCTGTTGAAGAACGATCAACCCTGGATTTGTTAAAATACACAAGAGACTACGCGCGAAAAGTTAGATTTTACAACCTGGACAATACCGTCGATGGCTTTTGGTCATCCTTTTTAAGCCTTGTCGATGATCACGAAAAAACATCACTTTCCGATGATGAAATAAACCTTCTGGAGGATGAAAGACTCGCAGAGCTTGCCGAATTTGCGGAAAATCCCGGGAACTTCAAGGATGATCTGCAAATAACGGAGAAATACAGTCAACCGCATATAACCATGCTATTGGCTTTTTTAAAACTCCTGAAACACCCGAAAGCCCAATTTGCCGCGTTAACACGAAAGCATCTGGAATACTTTTACAGGGATATTCTTGACCTGGAAGAGCAGGATGAAATTCCCGATCAGGTTCACGTGGTGTTTCAACTGGCTAAAGAGGTTAATGAAAGTCTGCTGAAAAAGGGTGTGCTTCTGAATGCCGGGAAGGACACTACCGGCCTGGATCTACATTATGAAGCCCGGGAAGATGTCGTTTTAAACAGGTCAGAAGTATCCGGCATTAAAACGATTCATTTTAACAAATCCACTTCGGATCTGAAATTCATCCACCTGGATAACGGCAGAGGGGATGAAGGGTTTGAAGCCATTTTATGCGTGGTACTGGATCGTTCAGAGCTTCCTTCATATCGAGATGATTTTGGGACAGAGCTGGAGGTTGATGCCGGCTTTTTAAGGACAGTGCTCTACGATAGAATCAAAGGTAAAGAGCGTGATGAACTGGCCGCTAATGATGCGGAATATATTTTTGATTCCCTTTCTTTTCCCTACCTGAAAGATTTTTGGAGCTGTCTCGATGTGTTTTATCGAGAAATGAACAAGGGGTATGTCGGTATTTCATTACCTGAAGAAACCGAATGGGAAGAAGTTTATGCGTTGATGGAAGGAGCGCATAGGGAAAGGATTTCCCGGGTCAGAAGAAAGGAACTAAAAGAGATTCATAAAACCCGGGGATTTGAGGCAATGATGGATTTTGCCTTTGGAGAACCGAATCCCGGGGATATGCTGTTTGCAATGCCTGCCAACATTAAAGGTACGGATGATTCTGTGTCGGTTACGATAGGAAAGCTTCAAGCCTTGGCACTTTCCGAATCGGAAGCAGCCAGAAAATATATTGAAAACCAGCTTTGCATGACTGTCGATGATTTCAGGGTCATCATGCAAAAAAAGGATAAAAGCCTTGGAAACACTGCAGGAAATGAAGTTTATACCCTCCTGGAAAGAGCATGGACGCAAAAAAGAAACTACCAATATCCAAGCATCGGTTCTGAGTTTGTTGAAGGTTATTATGCAGACTCTATCTATTCACTGGAGAAAAACGACTCCATCCCTCGATTCAACACCTTTGGAAAATCACTGGCAGCAGAAAGCTCGAAAAATATAAAAATGGGGTTTGCCGTGGCTTCTCCACTGCTTTTGTTGAATGAAGGCCGGCGCAGTATTGAGCTGTTTTTGTCGGCCCGGGAGGGGAGCCTTGATCATCAAAAAGTTTCCAAATTGTTAACCGACAACAAAGATCTGTTTAACGTCTTTCTCAGCACAAAAACTGGTTGGCAACAGGTGAGCGATGCATCATCCGATGTCGGTAGATTCATTACCAAGCATCCTGTCAGATCATTAAATGAGAAGTTCAGCCGCCTGGTATGTGATGCGCAAAGATATAACTTTTTAAACGATACCAGTGTCGGCTGGTATATTGTAGTTGAAAGCGGCCAGGTCTACGAAATTGAGGAATTTATCTTTGAAGACAACAAAATCCTGCTCAGCTCGGTTTACCTTACAATCAAGTCCGATCAAACCAGTCTGGTTACAGCTTTGATACCCGCCGGTTTTATCGATTCCATTAATGGAACGTTAATCGTCGGAAAATATGATCATTTCATTACCCACACAGAAGAAAGTTTCAGTACTTATCATGAGGGCAGATACCTGGTTGATGCAGCAGGGAAGATATTCCTGATCAAGTCATTTCTCGCGGCTGACCGGATTGAGGTGCGTTATTGCGGGACAGTGGATGCAGCTCAAAAATCGGACCCCATGACAGTGAACAGGATATGGGAATCTATTGAACCTGAATTTGAAACAATAGGGGCGTTCGCCGATATCAGCGATCTCAAGATATCCGAGATTGTATCAGATGATCGGGATTTTAGATTTGAAGTGAGCGATAGCAAGTTGCGAATTGAATATCCGGTTGATCCAACAGGCGCTTTGGTTGGAAGTGATATTATTAGTGCCTGGAACGCTTGGTTGGAAGATCCGGATCATCACCCGGGGCGCTTCAAGCTTCGCGCCATTGGCACCGGCTCCTGGAAAGTAGGGGCGTTTACCAAACAAGTGGATTTAACCGGTGAAACCATCCAAAGATATGAATCCCTTGAAGAGAAGGGGCTGCGGGTTTTGTACCGGGGCAGACCTGCAGATCGCGTTTTTCTGGTCATTCATGAGAAAAGCATGGAAATCGAAACCTGCCGGTTTCTGATAGCAGGTGGGGTATTGGAAATTACCCCGGGAAAAAACTCATTTACGGCAAACCAGGTAGCGGCAGACTGGCACCTTTGGTCGCAAAACAACAATAAGCAGGGATTTGACATAGAATCAAAGGACACTCATGAATGGGACGTCAGCCCCAAGATCGATATTGAGTTGCCGCTAATTGACAAAAGAATCAAGTATACCGAAATTCGGAATCTGTATGGTAACGGAGTTCGAGTGTCCTATACCGGTCCGGGAGCACATCAACCCACCGTGTTGCTAAAAGAAAATGAAATAGACCTGTTCGATTTTGAAGTTGTTGATGATCAGCAACTGGTGGTTAAATACCCGCTTACCACCCTGAGTTCAGCTCATGATCTGGTGCAGGAATGGGAGATATGGCAAAAGTCCGAATTGAACGATCCGGGAAGGTTTGAACTATCACAGCTGGGAGACGGACTCTGGGAGGTTGAAGCAAAGCAGACTTTTGAATTTCAGGCGGTAAACAACCAGATCATCGAATGTGCCTTGCGTGATGTTGTATACAAGCCAGTATTTAAAAATGGCGAACCAACTGGTGAATACGAGCCTGAAATTGAGAACGATACCGGAATAATTGCCTTGTTCCGACTGACGGGAACGTATACGAACGCAAAAATCGAATTGAAGGAAGATCCCGATGTGGATTCAGCCTTCAGATTTGAATTTGATGACGATAGAGAAACAAATAACGGTGTTCCCCTTACACAGGAGCTCAAGATATGGTATCCAAAGCTGAAAACTGACAGTGATCATGAAATTCAGGCTAATTATCAAACCAGGCACGTCCAGGAGTGTTTGAGTGCCTGGAACAGGTTGGAAGACAAGCATAATCTATATCTGATCAAGCGTGAAGACAATGTGACCTGGACAAAAGAGGCTACAGATAAAACTCCGGTCGTCCCCTTGCCCGACCCGTTTACCAAAGATTTCAGTGTTGACCTTACTTATGTAACCACCGTGCATCCCGATGGATTCAAAGCAAAGTATGATCCCAGGAATGAACTTGAGCCACCCTTTTCGATTATTCCATACGCAAATCTGGTTATCACCGAAAACAACACCGAAGAAAATGAGGAAACCGAGAATTTTGAATTTCTGGTCAGAAATGACTATCCCAATAATTTAAAAATCCTGTTTGTCAAATACCCGACTAAGAAGTCCGAGCGAACCGTTAAAAAGTTATTGGATGATTGGAAACATGTGTCTCCGGAAATCAGCACCGAATTCACACTGGAAAAATCAGGTACCGGAAAATGGCGAGTTGAGGCAGTTTCCGAAATTCCGCTGACTTCAAACACCACACATAACACACCCAGGGGTGATGAGGCATTCAGACGCTTCTTCTCGTACAACACGAATGACGTGAACGGTTTCACCGTCAACTACTCAGGTCCGATAGAGATGAGCCCTGAGCTTAGTTTTATTGAAACAGACAAAGATGTGTTTGAAATCGAAGTTGAATCTTACGAGTTGCCTTACTACAGGGAGACTTTTGAGCGGCAGCTTCGAATTAAGTATCCCAAACGCAGAGACAAACGGCGACTCGTTGAACTCTTTAAGGCATGGAATACCTGGAAAGGTACCAGTGGAAATCTGGGACAAGGATTCGAAATCATAGATACAGCTCCAATTGTTCATAAACGTCACAAAGCTCGGTTATTGAGCACCGGGGACCGTGTCAGGGAGTTTAAAGTCGGTGGAAACAACGGATTGTGCTTTACCTATATTGGACACCGTAGATCTGTGGATTTGGAGCTGGCTCCCATCATGAATTTCTCTGATAAGGATATCGGACAAAAGATCTTGTGGGATAATGGCGAAATATTCAATATCACCGAACGTTCCAATAGCAGAACCGTTGTTGTGGAACCGTCAGGGTCGATAGATTGTTACGACAAGATTCAGCAATATGAAGCTGATGCATTCTGTCTGAATGCAATTAAATTCAATATTGAAGTTGAGCCGGATTTTCCTCCCATTGTACCGAACCCTGACGTGCCTATATCTCAGTTCCCCATGCTGCGCGTACTCTTCAACAATGACAAAGGATATCACGGTAAATCCAGTGAGGCGGTCTATTATGATGCGTTTAACTCCATATTATTGGAAAAGACCGATCTGAAGGTGGCGGTAAAAAACTTGAAGCAGATTAAGACCCGTGGTCATGTAGCCATGATCAATCCTCAAAATCCGTATTATCCTTTTGGCTCCAGGCCGGAAAAAAACGCCAGGTTTTATTTTGCCAATCGGGAAATCTGTGAGAAAAGACTGGATTCCTTAGATATAAACCTTCACTGGAATGAAGGCGACCATATGACGACAGACGGTGTCCCGGATATGGAAGCCCACTATTACGCATACTCCCGATGCGGTTTGGACAGCGGAGCGACCATCAAAAATGTGGACTTTGAAGTTGACCTGCAGTTCAAAGATCGCAGAACGTTGATGAATGTTTCGGAAGAACCCAGGCAGTTGCTGGTAAAAACATTGTCATATAAAGGGCTCAGCGAGCAAACATACCAGGGAGCCCTTTATGAGGAAGGTGAAGAACTCCCGAAAGATCCGCTTGATTGGCAACGTTATTACAAAATGGAGCTGGCAGATCAGGGATTTTTGAGGGAAATCAGCGAAAATGTAAGACAGTCAATTGCCAATGCCTCCAATAACCTGCTCATTGCTGAAAGTGAATATAACAATGTGGCTCAGGAAATTCAGAACCGCGAAGCTTCCGTACGATCAGCTAAGATTAACGAAGCAGAAGCTAGTGCGAACGGTATGGACTACATACCGCCGATTATTCCGGAAGCAAGGCCTCTGCCTGTAATCCCCGAAAATGACAAAGACGTGATTCAGTTGCTATTCAATGAACCCTATAGTCCTTTTGTCGATTGGATCAGTATCGATTACACGGCTTCTTCAACGGCCAGGTTTTATAACAATACCGATCCGGAAGGTTCCAATGACCTGCCTGTGAGTTTCTTTAGATATCATCCGTTTGGTTATTCGGAGATAAGTCAGCTGAGCCATGACGAAGATGATTATCTACTGCCCCATTATGAAAAGCAGGGGTATCTGAACATCGGGGTCAGCAACATAAAACCTTTGCAAACATTGTCGTTGCTGGTTCAAATGGTGTCCGGCAGTGGTGATGCCCATCTGGATATCCCCAAAATCTCCTGGAGTTATCTTTCAGCCGACAAGTGGCTTCAATTTAAAGAATCCCATGTTTTGTCGGATAAAACATACGGGTTACAAGATACGGGAATTATACGATTTAGCATTCCGGAGGATGCCACCCTGGATAATACGGTCATGCCTTCCGGACAATGCTGGATTCGGGCAGAAGCTCAAGAAAACATCACTGCTGTTCCCGATATCATTGATATAAAATCCCAGGCGGTTTTGGCTCAATATGTCAATAAAAACAACGACCCGGAAAGGCTTGAATCACCTCTGTCGGCAGAGACGATTGGAGAGCTGGTCCAAAGAGATTCCGCCATCAAAGGAGTAAAGCAGCCATATAGTTCATTCAGGGGCAAAAAGAAGGAGGAATCACGTGATTTTTACATTCGGATCAGTGAAAGGCTCAAACATAAACAGAGAGCACTAACCTTAGGAGATTATGAAAACTTAATTCTTGCCAAGTTTTCCGAGATTTATAAAGTAAAGGCGCTACCACAGGGAGAATTACAGCTTCTTGATAGCGAAAGCGAGGGGGAAGTCGTCATAGTGGTGATTCTGAAGAATAAAAACGCTACTCCATTCTTTCCGTTAAAACCAAAAACGCCGGCAAACATTCTACAGGACATAGAAAAATACATAAAAAAGTATATGCCCCCTTTGGTGTCCGTCAGGGTTGTCAATCCCAGGTTTGAGGAAATTCAATATCGTCTGGCTGTGAAATTCAACGAGGGTAAAGATTTCGGGTTTTATATCAACCAACTCAACGAAGATATTAAACAGTTCCTGTCTCCCTGGGCATACAGCAACGATACGGATATTTCATTCGGTAGTTCAGTTTATAGTTCATCCATCATCAACCACATTGAAAATACAGATTATGTAGATTACATCGCTAATTTTACCTTGCTGCGCCAAATTATTACCCATGAACAGTACACCGAAGTAATCCCCCTGTTCCTGACTGAAGATAATGCCGCAACCGCCAAATACCCTGACTCGATTTTGGTTTCGGCGGAAAATCATGTCATCGATGTAATTCATACCGACCTTTACGATGCCAATGCTTTTCGAGGCATTGGTTATATGAAAATCGGCACAGATTTCTGGATTAGCAGACCCGGTCCGATATTTAGCGTTGGTATCGGCGAAATGCAGTTAGAAGAAATGCCTGTCATGCGATATGCCTTTTACGGTATCAATGTCACGGTGACGGTGAAAGCAATGGTGGGCGGAAGCGAACACACCGGTCAATTCCCGGCTACCATCTCGCAAAAGGATTCCGAGAAACTCTGGAAGCTGCTTATTAAAAGCCAATATATCGATAAGGGGGGGAATGTATTAGCGCTTGAATCCTTGTTTGCTCCAACTTTCCGTCTTGAATTTGAAAACACGCTGTTTGACGCCTATCTCGCCACGCACCGTAATGAATTTGATTTCGGCCTTGAACTGACAGCAGCTGATTTTGTGTCCAATCCGGATGAAGATGTGCCGTTTGATTATGAAATTCTGACAATACACGGTCTGACTGAATTGGAGAGTAAAATCACTACCATACTAAAAGAAGCCATTGGTTTTTCAGGATTAAGTCAATTCCCATTTTTAGTGTATTAAAATGTGTTAGGAGGATGCATCAATGATTAAGAAAAGGACTCGTAAAGAGTTGTACGATAAATTCAGACAAGGAGCAATACCATCAGGAGCTGATTTTGCGGATTTTATTCGTTCCCAAATCAACCTCATAGATGACGGGCTTGATATCTCGGATGATCCGGAAAACCCTATCAATATCAGGGCTAAGGGTGACGAAGAGAATCTTCTGGATTTTTCCGATCCCATTAATAGAAAAAGATGGCGAATTTCCAATCGCTCTGTTGATTTATCAAGAGAAGGTTTCAATATCAAAGCGGATGATAAAACCAATTTATTTATAGATCGAGATTACGGCAGGGTTGGTATCGATACGGACCTGCCGGAAGCCAAGCTGCACATCAAACAAATAAATGACAATGATGCGATCCGAATCGATGATGAAGGTAATGACTCCTCTCCGTTCGTAATCAATTCCGACGGGAATGTGGGGATCGGTATTGGGGGGAGCGCGAACAGTCCCGAAGCTTTGTTGCACGTAAACAACACACGTCCTGTTGATACATTGAAAGTTGAAAACAGGCAATCCACCAATGACGCCTTCCTGGTAATGAACAGCAGTGGCGATACCAGCGTGGGATTCGATCAGCCCAATCCAAACGCAAAACTGGCTGTGAACGGTGCGGTCACAATCGGAAGCAATACAGAGAATCCGGGACCCGATGGTTT
>JANQLH010000441.1 GCA_028280735.1 SAR324 cluster bacterium
GATGACAGGGGAAAAGTGATTGAAAGGCACCGCCGCAGGCTCAAAGGAGAAAACGTTATTAATCGCTATCAGTTCAGGTTAGTTACCGCACAAAAAAAAACAAAGTGGGTGGAACTAAGAATCACTTCAACAATCTGGTGGGAAGGAAAACGTGCAACCCTGGGCTTTATATCTGACTTAACGGAACAATTGAAGAAACAGGAAGCGGCCGTACAAACAGAAAAAATGATATCGGTCAGTGGGATGGCAGCTGGTATCGCTCATGAAATCAATAATCCTCTTGCGGCCATTATGCAGAGTACTCAAAACATCATACGTCGTCTTGATCCCATGATGCAGGCAAACCTAAAAGCTGCACGAAACACCACGGTCGATCTGGAAAAAATGCACAGGTACCTTGAAGAAAGGAATATTTTAACTATGCTCAAAGGAATCTGGCATTATGGAGAACGAGCTTCCGAAGTTATTCGGAACATGCTTCAATTTGTGAAAAAAAATGATTCCCAAATGAAGCATTCCAATCTAAACCAGGTAATTGATCACTCCCTGGATTTGATTATCGGCAATGATGAATTGAAACAGAAATACCAGGTAAACTACATTGAGTTTCAGAAAAATCTGGACGAAGAACTTGTGGATGTCCCCTGTTTGAAATCTGAAATTCAAAAGGTGTTAATTAATGTATTGATCAATGCCGTGCAATCTGTCAGTGAAAACAGGCTGGTAAGACTTCCAAAAATAATTGTCAGATCGAAAAACGAGAAGGAAAAGGTGCGAATTGAAATTGAGGACAACGGTTCCGGTATCAACCTGATGACGCAAAGACGCATTTTCGAACCGTTTTTTTCAACACGGCCTGTCGGAGAAGGGCAGGGAATCGGTCTGTCGATTTCTTACATGGTTATTACCTATAATCATGATGGCAGCATGGAAGTGGAATCTGACCCTGAATGGGGCACAAGGATTATCATTCAACTACCGATCAAAAGACCTGTTTTTAAAAAGAAAGATAAAAATCTAATCAACGTATTAACCGACCTGTAATACCTTTCCCACTCCATCCGCGCTTTCCCTAACCAGACCCTTGGAAGGGTTCGGACAACACCCGCCGTAATTGTTCTGCTATCCGGTTTTTTGTATCGGCCTGTACAAGAAACAAAAAGTAAACTATAACAGCAGTTGCTCAATATTAATAAAGTTCTATTCTGATCAATCCTTTACAACCAGGAAGAAAAGACAAACTCAACAGGCAGGAGCCAATTATGTTAAACCAACCCGAAGCAACTGCAGAAGCCTTAAATATCCTCAGAACAACGGAAAACGCCCAATGGTATATTGTCCCGATAACCATCATCTTTTTATACATCTATTTTAATGAAATCAGTAAAAAAAACTGGAAGGGAGTCGCTGCCGGTCTCTCCTTGTATATGGTTCACTGGTTCTATGAAATCATGAATGCCTTGATTCAACATTTCACGGGTCATGCCTTGTGGACGATCTCTACGGGGACATCTTTGCTTTTCCTGGTAGGTGTCGGAATAGAATTGAGTGTTATGTTCGCAGCCTTGGGATTAATCTTCAGCAAGTTACTTCCTGAAGACAAGACCATGAAAATCCTTGGAGTTAACAACCGCATTTTCATTGCAATTGCCAGTGCCGCGTTTTTTGGTTTCTCGGAGATTTTGGTCGTGAATACACCAATGTTTACCTGGGTTTATCCATGGTGGGGATCAGTTACAGTGTTTATCACTGTCTACATTCCCTTCTTTCTTGTATCCATGCTTTGCTATGATTGGAAGCCGAAAACCCAGGCAATTAGCATCGGATCATTGGCCGTTGTCAATGCGACCATGATGATCGTTTTCGCAGGTGTTTTAAAATGGATTTAAACATCCCGACCTGCCTGCTTAGGATTAAATTCAGGCACAAACAGGTCAATGTTATCTGTCTTAAGAATCGGAGCTAATCGCCAAGCAGCAGGTGCGCAATGTTCAACTTCAAAAAGCGGTGGTAGCGTGTTCCCGCTTTTTAAAACCACAGCCGGTATTACACACTTAATTCCAGATCCTCAAGTGGATAAGCCATGCAGGGATGAATGTAATTGTATTTCACATCGGATTTTCTCATTTTTACGGTTGCCGGTTGGTAAACCTTGCCAGATATTAACCTTGTTCGACATAGACTGCATTCACCCGATCGACATGACGCCGGCAGTGATTTTCCCATTCGTTCCATGGAGTTCATCAACGGTTCTCCTGCTACGGCTTCAATGTGGGAATCCTTGTTGATGTGAACTTGGAAGCGATCATTTGGGTTGACATGTTCCGGCCAGCCGGGTTGTTGTTCAATGTGAGCGGGTGGTCCAAAAACTTCCACTCTTATTTTTCTTTTGGGGATACTCATTGTTTCCAGTTCCTTTAAAACGAATGAGTACATCGCTTCGGGCCCACACACGTAGAACATTTTATCCGGAATATCATTGACGGCGTTTTTGATTACACCGGAAGTTATAAAACCCTTAGCACCTGAATAGTCTTTCCCCGGCTCTGATATTACATGGGTAACGATCAGGTTTTTATGGGCTCTCACTCGTTCTTCCAACTCCTGGGCAAAAACAATATCCGATTCAAAACGACTTCCATATATGAGGTGAATATTTCTCTCCAAACCCCTGTCCGTGACTTCCCTAATCATGCTCATGAATGGAGTAATACCGCTTCCGCCGGCAATAAACACAAGATTCTTGCCATGGAATAAAGGGTTGTAATAAAAGTTTCCCGTAGGTGACGTGGCTGACAAAACATCCCCGACAGAAATTTCTCCCAGCAAATGATCAGAGACAAATCCTTCCTGCAATCCCCTGACAGTTAAATCGTAATATCCAACCTGGTTTGGAGCTGAGGATATACTGTAAGGCCTACTTGTCCTGATTCCGTTAATTTCCACAAATAGATTTATGTATTGTCCGGCCTGAAAGGGAGGGAGATATCCCGAGGGCGAAATCAATCTCAATGTCGATGTCGATTCGGTCTCCCGGATAATCTCCGATACTTTTAGTTCCAGCCGCGGTGGATGATAACGATTAATTGCCTTTCCGACCTCACCTCTTTCATTTGTGGGTTTGTCAGCATGCTTTCTCAGGATTTCATTTTCTTTGACGATGTCACCGTATCCTTCTATTTGCGATTTGATATACGATTTCATTTTTCCCCTTTTTTATTTAAGTGATCGAATGACGGCTTTGGCTGCGGAAGCTCCCGACATTAATGTCGGTTGGAAGCCACCTGAACCGATCCATGCCCCGGCATGGTACAACCCCTTGATTGGGGATCTTTTTTCCAAAAACAGCTCGGAATCTTTTGTCCATTGATCAAATCCGTAAATGGCACCACCCGGATGTCCGAGATATCGCATATGGGTAAGAGGCGTACCGACTTCAATTTCCTCAATATGATTCCGACAATCCGGAAAGACCTGGTAGAGAACGCTGAGCATCTTTTCTGCGAACTTGTATTTTTCTTCAAAATACTGGGTGGGTGGAATTTTTAACCAGGGATCGGAATAAGCAAGACTAATCAATGCTCCCTGGCAAGCCCCTTTTGGAGAAAAGTCCGGGTCATCCACATCATAGCAGGTAAAGAGCATGCTTGTGGGAGGATTCAAGGTTTTGCAATCTTCCCAGACTTGGTTATTGTCTTTGCCGGTCGTCACGAAATTGGTTGTCTCTCGAATCCCAAGTTCATCGGGTTCCGCATCAAAACCGATAAACAAGGATACTGCAGAAACCCCGACAGACCTCGCTCCCAGTTCCTTGAAGCGAGATTCGGGAACCACCTCTTCATCCAGCAGTTCCACATAAGTTGTGTAAGTTCCAGCATTAGAAATCACACGCTCCGTAGTAATGTCATCTCCATGATCTGTCACAATTGCGGTAACTCTTCCGTTTTCAGTTTTTATCCGCTTTACTCCACAATTGAATTTGACTTCGCCACCATGTTCCAAAAACGAGTTCAATATGGTATTCGATAGAGCCTGAGAACCACCTTTTATATGCCAGGGTTTGAACTCGGAATATGCCCAGAGAACAACGGCAAATTCTCCAAATGGTAGTTTTTCAGGCGGAATGCCGAGGTATGACCAGTACATACCGATGATTGTTTGAAGCTCTACATCGTTCAAATACTCATCCAACACACTTTGCATAGGTCTCAGGACGTATTTGAAATAGAGAGGATACTTTGCGGGAGAAGCTTCCGGATCTCTCATAAACAATACATGAATCCACTGGTTACAATAATCCCAGACCAAATCGAAAAATCGATCAATGTTCCCTGATTCATGCGGAAAATGCTCTTTTAAAACCTTGATTGATTCGGCCCTGTCCGCCTTCAAAGTAACATCAAATCTCCCCGGAGATACAGCTCTATACAAATTCTCCATTTGGATCAACTCGATATCATTACTTATTCCCATGTCATTGAACGAATTTCGTAACGGACCAGGAAACTCTTCCGTCCCCACACCACTTAATTGATGCAATGCAACTTCAAATTCAAATCGTCCCCTAATAAAACTGGTGGCGCATCCACCGGGAATATTATGACGTTCCAACAACAATGTTTTGATCCCGGCCTTAGCCAGGGTTAACGATGCCGCCAATCCTCCGTTGCCGGCTCCAATAACAACTGCTTGATAATCTGCCATGGTATTTCCCCTTTTAATAAGGATGAATCAATTAATCTGAGCCTTCTCCATTAAGCTTTTGTTTTCCAACACGTTCCTGGAAAATTCTGTCAATCACATACCCACGAAAAGACCGGGCTATGCCTGTCATTTCCATGGTCAATGCCAGCATTTCATTAAATGATTTGTCTTTAATAACCTTCCTCCGAATGGATGTTTCCTGTTCAACTATCTGCCGTGCCAACCTCGGATAGTACTCAAGCTCTTCAAAACTTAACCCCAAATCAAGAATTCGCTTCAGTATACGCCCTACAGCTACATCTTCTGAATCAAACTGTCTTTTATTCTTTGGATTGAGCAATTTCAAACGCAGGGCATCAGCCACCCTTTTTTTCGATAAACCGGTGTTTTTACAGAATTGCTCCCGGTTCAAAGTATTGTCTTCTTTTTGTCCGAACACCACATCATTCAACTCAATTAGAGGAGTAACTTCCCTGCCTTTCTCTTTCTCTTTGATGATAACTTTGATTTGAGCCAGACTGAGCCTGTTACGAGACTGCAACTGCTTGATGAATTCAAGTTTTTCAACGAATGATGATGGGTAAAATGCCACGTTTGTGTTTGTTTTAACCGGTTTCGGTAAAAGTCCCTCGTTGATATAATAAAGGATTGTCGCTTTGCTGATGCCGGTAGCTTCCACAAGTTCTTTCATTTTGAACATCGGGCCGTCATCAATCGGATTGTCAGGTCGGCTTTGCGCTAGTGGTTTCATAATTGGATTTTTCGATGATTTGAATAAAACGTCAAGTGAAACTTTACACTTTTCAAATTTTCAATGTCAATTGTTTTTAATGGTTGCTTCATAAACAGTGGTTACATCGTTAATTGAATCGGCTATACTCATCAAGAAAGTTCGACTGACCTTGTTTACATTTTTATTTCCACTGAACTCAGATGGAAAACCTTGAGCTGAAAAATATCACTAAAAGTTCCAAGCAAACCAATCAACAGGCAGCAACAAACTCAAACTGCTTAATGATTACAGAATTCTACTTTCAACTTATACCGACCTCCAACTGTTTTTATGGATCAACATCGAGCAACACTTTTGCAAGAGTTTATAACCCAATTTGAAGTCTGGCAGGAAGCTCTTCCGGTTTTGGATAAAATCGTCAGCCAGCCGGAAATGGAATTGGTAGTAGCCATGAAAGGAAAAAGCATGACTTTGGATCATGTTGCCCGGCTGACCGGCATTCCAACGCAAGAATTGTTGCCGGTTATCGAATCAGCTTTCCGCAAAAACATCTTTGACAAATCATTGGTTAACAACGTTTGGCATTACACTCAAACATCTTTCCTCGACAGATTGGATCACTTTGTCAAATTCGAAAACTGGGATGAAATCCCTGCCGACATAAGGCGATCCTTGGACCGAAAGTGCCTGGAAGACTATACTGCAAAGCAAAGAACTGCACTGGAAAAACAAGCTCTCGACGCCGCTCGGCCTGGAAACGAATTAAATGACACCTTGCTGCTTTTACCTGAGGTTGAAGAGATGTTGAAACATGCCGAAACCATTGTGATACAGCCATGTAATTGCAGACTGTTTGGTCAGCGATGTAAAAAAGAGATTGATAATTGTATTTTTCTTGATCAGGAAGCCCAAAAGCTTTTGCAGCAAGGTGTGGGAAATCAGGTTTCAGCTGACAAGGCAATTCAGCTGGTTCGTGAGGCTGATAAAAAAGGATTAATGCATACGGGAGATATCAACTGGAAGGAAAACGGATTAAAATCGATCTGTAATTGTTGTGCTTGTGACTGTTATCTTTTTCTGACTGCTTCCATTCTGAACAGCAAAGGCATTTGGCCAAAAAGTCAACACCTCGCTGTTGTGGATGCGGAAATATGCGATGCTTGTGCAATTTGCGTCAAGCGTTGTCCTTTTGACGCCTTCATGAAAGAGGATTCTATTGTTGTTGTTAATGGAAAACAAAAAAATAAAATCACTTATAATGAGCAGAAATGTTGGGGATGCGGGCTGTGTGCCAATACATGTAAGGCAGGAGCTATCACAATGGAACGGCTAATTTCCAAGTGATTGAAAATTGGCCGTTAATCAACAATCGGAGATCTTAACCAGGCAGCAGTTTTTCAGCCAGTGAAACCCAATAGGAGGCACCAAGAGTTAGAATCTCATCATTGAAGTCATACGTAGCCTGATGAATACTCTCCGAATGAGTTTCTGAACCGCTTCCTATCCCCATGTATGCTCCGGGACGTTTTTGCAGCATAAAGGCAAAATCCTCCGATCCCATTATGGGTCTTAAATTTGGTATTACCTTGTTGGGTCCGACCAGGGACGAGGCTACTTCAAGTGCAAGCGTAGTTTCTTGTTCGGTATTCACCAAAGCCGGGTACCGCTTTTCATATATCAACTCTGCTTCGGTTCCTGTAGCTTTTGCAACACCGGCTACAACTTCCTTCATACCGCTTTGAATCAGTTCCTGTATATCCGGATTAAAATGTCTTGTTGTCCCCTTGATACTGACGTTATCCGGAATGATGTTATAAGCCGTTCCTCCATGGATTTCCGTTACACTCAAAACAGCCGAATCCAAGGGATGAGTATTTCTACTGACCAGGGTTTGAAGCTGAGTGATAATGGTGGAGGCCGTGATAATGGGATCTTTAGTTAAGTGAGGCATGGCAGCATGACCACCGACGCCGGTGATGTTGATATCAAACACATCATAGGCCGCCATCATGGGTCCTACACACATCCCGAACATACCTGCCGGAATTGCCGGAAAATTATGCATGCCAAAGATCCTGTCAGCCGGGAATTGTTCGAACAGGCCTTCCTTAACCATCACACCGCCGCCGCCCTCGTTTTCTTCGGCAGGTTGAAAAACAAAGTGAATCGCCCCGTTAAAACTGATTTTCTCTGATAGTACTTTGGCTGCTCCCAGCAACATTGTCATATGACCATCATGCCCACATGCATGCATTTTCCCCTTGTTCTTTGAACAATAGGGGAAATTGTTTTTCTCCTCCATATCCAGGGCATCCATGTCTGCCCTGAAGGCGATCGTTTGGTTCCCTTTGGTATCACCTTTGGCCAAGGTTGCAACAACACCGGTTTTAGCCAATCCGCGGTTTACCTCCAATCCGAAGGAATTCAACTTGTCAGCAATAAAATCGGAGGTATTGTGCTCTTCATAGGCCGTCTCGGGGTATTGATGCAGGTAGCGCCGCCATTCAGTCATTTCGGACTTTATCTCTTCCACTTCTTTGCAGATAGTTACTTCGCTCATATTGTTTGCCATGATCAGGAATTATCACTCAAAATATCCGTTCCAACAATTCTGATAGACTAATTCTAAAAAACGATTTTGTTAAGCGACTTGCATACGGTATAGTGGATTTTTAAAAAGTTATAAATTTGTGATATTTTTTCGATTTTTTCAGCTTAAAATAGAAGCAGAAAGAAGATACAAACCTAACCCCGAGTTGATTCCTTTTTAGTTACACCCTATCCAGGAGATTTTCATGATGAAGATTCAGTTCAAATTAATTGTTTTGATAATTTTAGCAAGCACTCTTACTCTGTCACAAACCTGGGCTAAAGATAAGATATATAAAGGTTTTCTCAGCAACAATGCCGTGGGTGGTTTTGATGCGGTTGCCTATTTCACCGAAGGTAAACCTGTGGAAGGAAAAAGCGATTTTAAAACAAGTTATATGGGAGCAGACTGGCTCTTCAGTTCCGAGGAAAACCTGATGGCATTCAAGTCCAATCCTGAGAAATATGCCCCTCAATACGGAGGATACTGCGCCTGGGCTGTATCGCAAGGATACACTGCCAAAGGTGATCCGGAACACTGGTCAATCGTTGATGATAAGCTGTATTTAAATTTTAACGCCGAAGTACAAAACCGATGGAATAGAAACAAAGAAAATTTCATTACCGAAGCAAATAAAAACTGGCCGTCTGTTCTCGATTAAACCTGAATCATCATTAAATAGCACCTGAACGGAAAGTCACTAAATAGAGTGGAGGTCTCATCATTGATCTCCACTTTTCCACGAAATCCGATTCCACCTTCAATTCCCGCACTGCCTGTTATTCTTCGCTTGCGTAGAAGTCCAAGTGTTTGTTAGTGTTAGTATCGATTCGAACAAAAAAGAAGCACCTCACCTCATAAGCACAACCCAATCAAGAGTAAATCTCATCCAATCGTTTCTCGTTATCATATTCTAAATGCACATTGTAACGATGGAACTTAAGGTCCAGCCAGTACCAGCAGACCGCGGTATGAGAGAAGTGCCGGATTTCCTATATTAATCATCTTCAATCTCTTGAAAACTCGAATCAACCTGCTGCTGTTACCTATCGTCAATTGGGAAGAATGACTCTTGAATTGGCTAAAAAGGAAAAGCTCACAGATCCAGCAATTATCGAAAAAATGAGACATCTGTTATCTTAACTATTCATAAAGTCAATTGCATATGAAGAATAAAAAATTTACTGTTGAGTCATTTTCCAAATCCAAAAGAGAAGGACATATCATTTCCATGTTGACTGCTTATGACTACACAACAGCAAAATTGCTGGATGACGCTGAAGTCGACAGCATTCTTGTGGGGGATTCCCTTGGTATGGTGATGCTGGGCTATGACAGCACTCTGCACGTTACGATGGATGATATGATTCACCATACAAAAGCCGTGTCAAGAGGAGTTCACAACGCATTTCTGATTGGCGATATGCCGTTTTTATCGTATCACACAGATATAAAAACCACCGTGGAAAATGCCGGACGCTTTGTGCAGGAAGGCGGTGCCCAGGCGGTTAAACTGGAACGCGGACGAGAAGTCATTGATCACGTTAAAGCCGTTATTAATGCACAAATTCCAGTACTTGGTCATTTGGGTCTTACACCACAATCAGTGAATATGTTTGGTGGTTATAAAGTTCAGGGACGGACAGAGGAAGACGCGAAAAAACTGATAGACGATGCCCAGATTCTTCAGGATTGTGGTGTTTTCGCCCTGGTTTTGGAATGCGTTCCAGAAAGTGTATCCAAACTGATCAGCGAAAAACTTGAAATTCCCACTATTGGTATAGGAGCAGGAAGGTACTGTGACGGACAAGTGCTTGTCATCCAAGACATGCTGGGGATGTACAGGGATATTTCACCCAAGTTCGTCAAAAAATACGCTGAGATGGGAAATGATATCATTAAAGCCGTACGCTCATTCAATTACGACTTGAATAATAAAGTGTTTCCTGAAGAAAAACACAGCTTTCAATTAGATGACTCGGTTCTAAGGAAACTGTATTGATAAAACGAATAGGTGTTTTATACCTTCAATATAAAAACGGACCATAGTGAGCAAACACTATACAAGATTTTTGCAGGTGCAATAAACCAATCTCAATACCAATCAAATATCAAGGAATTAAAAGTAAAGCGGAGTAAAACATGGAAGTTATTGAAGCCGTGAATGACTTACGAAAAATAATTAAAGAATACAAAAAACAAGGAGAAACGATCGGATTTGTTCCCACTATGGGATTTCTTCACAACGGTCATTTATCCCTGATGAATCGCGCCAAACAGGAAACAAGCATTGTCGTGGCTAGTATTTTTGTGAATCCCACTCAATTTGGCCCTAACGAAGATTTTGAATCCTATCCCCGTGACATGGAGCGGGATAAAAGATTGTGTGAAGAAAACGGTGTCGATATTCTGTTCATTCCCACTGTGGAAGAAATGTATCCGGATGGCTACAGCACCTTTGTGGAGGTAGCCGGAGATCTCACCCGGCAACTCTGTGGCAGAACCCGTCCCGGTCACTTTCGAGGAGTAACAACCATTGTGGCCAAGCTTTTTCATATGACCACACCGGATTCCGCTTATTTTGGAAAAAAAGATGCGCAGCAGGTAATCGTCATCGAAAAAATGGTGAGAGATCTGAATATGGATATAACCATCGTTCCCTGTCCTATTATACGTGAGGCAGACGGCTTAGCCATGAGTTCGAGGAATGCTTATCTCTCCCCCGAAGACCGGAAAAATGCCAGGATTCTTTCCAGATCTTTATTCGACGCCATTGCAAAAATCCAGGAGGGAGAAAGAGATCCCGTCATGACCAAACGGTTGCTGACGGAAAAGATCAACTCTGTCAATCAAGCTCAAATTGATTATGTGGAAGTAGTCAATGGCAAAACCCTACAAAGCATCCCCAGAATTGAAGGTGATGTTTTAATAGCATTAGCGGTTAAATTCGGTAAAACCAGATTGATTGATAATGTGGATGTTAGTGTGTAGATAGGCGGGAGACTTAAATTTTAACAGGATGAGTTAATGATCAACCCATCCTGTTCAGCACTAATAGATAGTAACAAAAAACAAATATCTAGGGATTCATTTCATATTGATCCTTCTGAGAAATGATATACTTTTCCCAAATGGTATTAAACTGATCGGGATTGATGTTAGGTCGTTTGATCATCCTCATGCAGATCTCCATCTGCTTATCTGTAGCGCTTGGTTTGGAATATAACTGCAAAGAAAACTTCGAGAAATCTCTGACAATGACGTCAAAAATCCTATCCAGAATATCATTATCCAGCTTCTTAATCCCGGCATTTTCAATGATTAACTGTCCATAAGCCACTAAAGTAAACAGTTCCCCTACAATCAGCAGAAAATCTATATCTTGTTGCTGGTCCGCATCCGGAGTTGCCTGCGTCATAAACTCTTTGAACACCTCGATCTGTTCCTTAAACAGGTTGATATTCGGTAGATCCACGCTATTGTAAGCGATATTAAAATCGTGAAACTGGATCTTTCCCAACCCTTTGGTCGCACCTTGGTTAAACAGGAAACCATCGTTGGTGGCATCGTCACGCGCTGGTATTTCAGGAAATTCAGCCGGATTAAAGAAATAATTAGGCATAAACTTAATAATCAGGGCCATATTCACATGAACGGTTCCTTCCAGCTTTGGTAATCCGCGAATATCCACGGCAGCGACAGAAAAATACTGGTCCTTTTCAAATCCTTTTGCCGCCATGACATCCCAAAGGTGGTTGATCACATCCTCACCCTGGGTGGTGACTTTCATTTTCACCATGGGATTATAAAGCAGGTAACGCCTGTCTTCCGCGGAGGCACTTCGCATGTAATCACTAGCCCTTAAGGCAAAAAGCTTCATCGCCGTCAACCGACAATATGCATCCATGAAAAGCTGTCTGATGTGAGAGAAGTCCGTCACAAACTTTCCAAACAGATTTCTGTGAGAAGCATGATTCAAGGCTTCATAAAAAGCGTGGGTACAAATCCCGACCGACGCCCAACCAAGATTGTACTTACCAACATTGATCGTGTTTAGTGAGGAATCCCATGCCTCCCTGCCCGTGGTGAGAATGTCATCATCTGTTACCGGGTAGCTGTTTAATGCAAACTCAGCAACGTAGTTCTGACTGGAAACAACATTTTTAACCAAATCATAATTCGGATGTTGGGAATCAACAGTAAAAAACACATACTCATCGTTCTCCGAATTCTTACCAAACACAGAAACCAGCGAAGCCTTGTTGGCATTTCCAATATAGTATTTTCCGCCTTCGGCTACATATTTGCCTTCTCCCAATGGTAACAAAGACATATCACTGGCATAAATGTCTGCACCGTGCGCCTTTTCAGATAGACCAAACGCAAAAATTCCGCCCTCTTTCAGCATTTGAGCGGTTTTCTTTTTTACCTTCTCGTTATTACCCATCCAGATAGGACCGAGGCCTAGAATGGTTACTTGCCATGTGTACCAGTAACATAAACCATAGAAGCCAAGTATTTCATTGAAATCGCAATTTCTCCTCGTATCCCATCGACATCCTTCTTCACCATATTCAGAAGGCGTCAACAAAGTATAAAAGATCTTGTTCTCTTTCACAAAATCCAAAAAGTCCGAATACCACTCCTTGGCATTAAAGTCATCGACCAGTTTTGTCTTGCCTTTTTTTTCAAAGAAATCGATGGTCTTCAACATGATTTCCCGGGACTTTTCATCCAAGTGCTCATAGCGCTCTGTTTTAGGGTTCAGTAATGTCATAGCTTTTCCTCACTTATATTTAACAAAACGAACGTTCGGTTTTATTTGCTCTCTTTCACACAGTTAATCCTGTCTGTATTGCAGAGTCAACCGAAAAATCGAAAATCAACAGCGGCATGTAAACTCTTCATTCAAGAGCATTTGGCGATCTATCCCCGGAAACTATCAAAATCGATTGTTTGGTTTCACCACATATGAGGAAGAGACAAGCTGCGTATTGATTAAAGTGACCAAACTGATTAGTGTGAATACTAGGTAAAAAAAATTTCTATCTATTTGTTTGTACGATTTTAACTCTTAATCTCTAAGTTTTTTAAATCATGGTTAATGAAGACAAGGCATCCTTAAAAAATCTGTTTAGGGAATTGTTATATGTTTTAGTTTTGCTTGCTGCGGCAACTATTGTTGTTAATATCATAGACACTGTTTTACTCGGACGAGTTTGGAGCGGTGTGAGCAGACCAAATTTTGAAACGGCCTATATATTGCGCACGATTATAATTGCCGTTATTGGATTAATATTTGTTTTGTTTGTGATACGGCATAACAGGGTGCCTGAAATAGTGGCTCTTTCTAACTCCGAACCGCCATCAAACTCGCTATGGCCATGGGTTACCCTTTCAGAAAACAAGAGGAAAATTGGACTAGTTTCAGTAATCGTATTTTCGTTTTTATACCTGGTCGTATTTTTTTATGATCCGATTCAATTTAGGGACTTAAGCAGTGATGAGAAGCTGGTGGAAAACTTGTCGGCCATTTTTTCATTTATCGCTTTCATTGTATTTTTCTTCACTGGTTTTGTTTTTTTTAAAATTAGAAAGAAAGATGTTGTGTATGCCTATTCAGCGATTATCGGCTGGTTTTTCTCTTTGTTGTTTTTTGTAATTTGCATGGAAGAGATTGCATGGATGCAAGGTGTTTTGTTTTTCGACACTCCTGATATTTTTATGGGTAACAGCCAGGGCGAAACCAATTTTCACAATTATGCGACGTATCGATTTGAACTGTCTTATTACTTCTCGACATTTCTCTTTTTCATTGCCCTTCCATTTTATTATGATCATCGCTCGGTGATAACCAGGGTTCCGGTCTTCAAGTTTTTTCTGCCAAGCAGGTTCATGTTGTATATTGGTGCAATGGCAGCAGCTTATAACTATGACATGTGGAACAATCTTTACTTTCAGTTGTGCTTTTTTATCACGCTGTATATCTTAATTTATTACATTTGGCTAAAAAGAGCTGATAAAAGCCTGATATTATTGTCGATTTTGATAGCTCTGTTCTTCTTTTCACAGTCTTCTTTTGTACTGTTTGGTATTCGGGTGGAAAGAACTCCGTCCTTTAAAGAATATAAAGAGTTCTTTATCCCCCTGACTTTCTTGTTCTATTCTTTTGAAATCTACTTGAGAGCAAAAAAGCAGGCCAGGATATTAGACCATCATTAGTGTCTGAAGGCAAAATCGCTAATCCTTTAGATCCGGCCTTGTGCCGGATCTAAAGGAAATCAGCCTGACGATCAATAAGCTGTCAGCCCTTAGTGTTCAGCCCAAGGCAATACAAATACAAGCAAAAACCGGCTGTGAGCTGATAGCTGAAAGCTCTAAACTCAGAAGCACCAAACTGCTTTTAAAGCTCTTATTGCTATGGTTTAATTCGGGGTTTGTTCAGACATCAATTAATTATTAACTTGCAGCTTATCACCAGGCTTGATTTCCGTGGATGCTGGTATGGAATAGCATTAAAGTCAGCATACATTTACCGGATACCAGAAATCGATAGATAAGCTGAAATTTGCACCATCTGCATTAAATAAAAATACTCTCAGCATTTTGCTGGCAATCGCAATGATAGCTTTCGCATTGAAGGCTATAATATTCAACCAGTTAGCGATTGAAGTCAACTTCCTCACCACAACTTCTTTCTAGCTTGAAAATGGCGTTCTCTCATAATTACAGACTTTCCTGTAAAAGGGTGTTATCCTGTTAATTGGCAATCACTAAATCAAAATGAGTTTGTCAGGTAAAAACCTGCTCCTAAAGCGTAGTCTCAAAACTGGTTAAGTATTTGATTACATGATGCAAATTAGATAAAATAGATCTATGATGTTTTCGAAATCCGTTCAAGAAACTTACCAAATCCATTCACAAATACCTTAACCCGTGATATGGTGCTGTAGCTTAAGCATCAGCTTTTTAAACCTTTATCGTAATTATTGAATATGCCGAAGCACATGCAAGACCAATCAGTATTCGGAAGTGTTCCCACCTCAATGATCGATGTTTTGAGTTGGCGGGCAGACCTGGAACCAGATCGGATTGCCTATGTTTTTTTGGCAGACGGAGAAGTCAACGAGACCCCGATAACCTACGGAGAGCTGCATCGACAAGCAAAGTGTATTGCAGCTATGTTGCAAGAAACACATGCAGTGGGAGATCGTTGCCTTTTGATTTATCCCCCGGGATTGGAATTTCTGGCCGCCTTTTTCGGTTGCCTTTATGCCGGAGTTGTCGCCGTTCCTGTCTATCCCCCGAGGAAAGACAAAGATATGGTGCGGATTCTTGCTGTGCTGAACAATTCAGGATCTGCTTCGGTGATGACCATATCACCCATATTGGATCGATTTGAAAAGCTGAAAGCGGAGCTTTCGATAACCGAATTGGAGCAACTGCATTGGCTGGTTAGTGACCAGACAGAAAAACTGAAGCCATTGGAAGGAAGTTGGAAACACCCGGGAATAAATGGAAATCACCTCGCTTTTTTACAATACACCTCGGGTTCCACCGGCCTGCCCAAAGGTGTCATGGTAAGCCATGGTAATCTCATTTATAATCAAAGGATGCTGACACCCTCCACCGCGCATACGAGGGACTGCATACTGGTTACCTGGCTACCGCTATACCATGACATGGGTTTGATCGGCAATATCATGCATCCGCTATACATCGGATTCAAATGTATATTCATGTCACCCGAGGCTTTTTTGCAAAAACCTTTTCGCTGGCTGGACGCCATATCAAGACATAAAGCCACCACAACGGGAGGTGCCCCTAATTTTGCCTTCGATTTTTGTGTCCACCGAATCTCCCCGGAGCAGAAAGAACAACTGGATCTGGGTAGCTGGAAGTTTGCCTTGGTTGGCTCCGACACTGTTCGTCATAAAACACTTGAACGATTTATCGAGGCATTTGGACCTTACGGCTTTCGCAGGGAAACCTTCTATCCTGCTTTCGGCTTGGCTGAAGCTACATTAATCGTCTCAGGAGGAAAAAAAGAAGCTGCTCCTGTATACTTCTCCGCGGATTGGGATGCCCTTACCCAACATCTGGTCAAACCAGCACCGCCCGACACAAAACATCAGGTTTTGGTTGGTTGCGGGCGAACCATGCTGGAGCAAAAAATCAAAATCGTCGATCCTTACAGTTTGCGTGAATGCTCTCCCGACAGAATTGGAGAGATTTGGGTCTCAGGCCAAAATGTTACACAGGGTTATTGGAATAACGAAGAACAAACAAACAAACTTCTTAAAGCCAGGTTAAAGTCAGATCAAGACGGTACCTTTCTTAGAACCGGTGATTTGGGATTTTTAAGAGAAGGCGAGTTGTTTATTACCGGACGGGTCAAAAACCTCATTGTTATCAGGGGACGCAACCATTATCCACATGACATTGAAGCGACTGTTGAAGCCAGTGTTAAAGCTCTTCGAGCCGGTTGCTCAGCGGCATTTACCATTGAGGAGCAGGGTGAAGAAAAACTGGTAGTCGTGGCTGAACTGGAACGTCGTTTTCTCAGCGAAAGACGAAGGCTTGGGAGTGAGAGTATCGCATTGGAAAGCAGGCAGCAATCTGAAAGACGGCGATTCAATGCTGATGATCGGGGTATCAGTCAGCCCGAGCCCGAAATGATCCTCGATGAGTGTATCGATTCCATCAGGCAAGCCGTAGCGGAAAATCATGGTTTGCAAACCCATGCTATTGTTTTGATAAGACCTGTCAGTTTGCCGAAAACCACAAGCGGTAAGATCAGGAGGCTGGATTGCAGGAAACAGTTTCTCAATAACAAGCTTATTGTTATTAAAGAATGGATTGATAAACCGGTAAAATCTGTTCTGGCTGAAAAAACCAAAGAAAAACAGGTCCACAACACCGAAGCCATCCAATCCTGGTTACTGTCACGCCTTGCCCAAGAATTCAAATTAGCTCGTCACCAGATCAACCCGGGAATTGAGTTGTTTCGTTATGGTCTTGATTCTTTGGCGGCAGTAGGAATTTCAGGGGAGTTGGAAGAATGGCTGGGCAAATCTGTTTCGCCCACAGTCTTTTACAATTTCCCGACCGTCAAAGCCATTGCAAAGCACTTGTCAGGTGATGCTCAACCGATAGTTCTCAGCGGCAAGGAAAGATCGAATCAGCTTGGTCTCGAGACACCGATCGCAATCATAGGTGCCGCCTGTCGATTCCCCGGTGCCGGCAGCCTGGCTGAATTTTGGGACCTATTGCAAAACTCCGTAGATGCGATTCAGCAGGTACCTTCAGAGAGATGGGACGTTGATTCATATTTTGAGGTAGAGAAAAAGCAACCCGGTAAAATGAACACACGGTGGGGCGGATTTATTGAAGATATAGACCGTTTTGACCCTATTTTTTTCGGAATTTCACCCAGGGAAGCCTCTTTTATGGACCCTCAGCAGAGGATTTTGCTTGAAGTGTCCTGGGAGGCTTTTGAAAACGCGGGGATCAATGTAGAATACCTGGTTAATTCAAATACCGGAGTGTTTATTGGGATCTCGAATAACGAATATAGTCGATTAACGCTCGACAGTGAGGAGGATGAGAACGCATACCAGGGAACCGGCAGTGCTTTGAGTATTGCTGCCAATCGAATTTCATATCAATATGATTTCAAAGGCCCCAGTATGGCAGTTGATACAGCTTGTTCTTCAAGTCTGGTTTCCGTCCATATGGCATGTCAATCATTAAGAACCGGGGAATCGGACCTCGCACTTGCAGGAGG
>JANQLH010000359.1 GCA_028280735.1 SAR324 cluster bacterium
TTACCAAAGGACTTAGTCTTACCTTTTTATATTCACTTTCATAGTTAAAAGCTATCGTGACATAGTTTTTTAATATTTTACACTTATGTAAAGCTTTGAAATATTAAAAAACAGATGACAAAACTTTTTCCAGATAACTATCGAGTATCAGAGAATATACGGAATAAAGTTTTGAATATGTGGTAATCACTTTTCAATTTTTAACTCCATAAAAGGATAATTCATGGAAACTTTAATCAACACAGATGTTCAGGATTTCAAGGTACAGGCATATCACAACGATGATTTCAGAGAAGTTACACAGGAAGATCTCAAGGGAAAATGGTCAATTTTTTTCTTCTACCCGGCTGATTTTACTTTTGTTTGCCCAACCGAACTGGGTGACATGGCTGACAAGTATGAGGAATTCCAAAGAATGGGAGTAGAGGTTTACTCTGTGAGCACGGATACTCATTTTACCCATAAAGCTTGGCATGATGCCTCTGACACCATCAAGAAGATTGAATATCCCATGTTGGCAGATCCTACCGGACATCTCTCCAGGGCTTTTGGTGTCTACATCGAAGAAGAAGGACTGGCCTATCGCGGAACCTTTCTGGTTAATCCGGAAGGAAAAATCAAACTGGCCGAAGTAAATGACAATGGCATCGGCCGGAATGCAGACGAGTTGCTAAGAAAAGTTAAGGCGGCCCAATACATTGCAGCCAATCCCAGCGAAGTTTGCCCCGCTAAATGGCAAGAGGGAGCCGATACTCTAAAACCAGGACTTGATCTGGTCGGTAAGATTTAATAGTAGATTTTTTTTGGAGGGGTGTATGTCCCCTCCAAATATGCATAAAGAGGAGGAATTATGCTTGACAGTCAAATTGTCGACCAGCTCAAGTCGGTCTTTCAGCCGCTTGAAGGAAACATCGAACTGGTCCACAACGAATGTAGTCATAAAGAACAGGAAAAATTGCTGGATATGCTGGCCGAGGTTGCATCCACATCGGATAAGATCTCTGTTCGCTCTTCCGGGACTGAGACCGAGGTTCCCTTTGTGGAAATTGTCCGAAATGGCGAACCGGTAGGCATTCAATTTTGTGGCATACCCGGCGGACACGAATTTTCATCGCTGGTACTGGCGATTCTGAATGCAGACCGCAAAGGTAAGTTGCCGGACGAGGGCACCATCAAACGCATTCAGAACCTCAAAGGTCCCATCCGTCTCAAAACATTTGTTTCGCTTTCCTGCGAAAACTGTCCGGAAGTCGTTCAGGCCCTGAATATCATGGCGGTGTTCAAAACCGATTTAGTCCATGAGATGGCGGATGGATTTTATTACCGGGAAGAAACTGAAGAATTGGGTATCCAGGGAGTTCCCAGCGTAATAGATGGTAAAAACCTTGTCAGTTCAGGCAGGTCTGATATTCCACGTCTACTTGAGAAACTTGAAAAACATTTTGGTTTAGAAAGTGACCTTCCTAAGGAGCCGGTTGACCTGGGGGGAGTTGATGTGGCTGTCATCGGTGGAGGACCTGCCGGAGCTTCAGCCGCTATCTATTCCGCCAGAAAAGGTCTGAAAACCGCGATTATTGCTGAACGGCTCGGTGGACAGGTGAAAGATACCAAAGGAATTGAAAACCTGATATCCGTACCCTACACGGAAGGACCGGAGCTATCAGACAGGTTGTTTAAACATGTTGAAGAATACGATATCCAGGTCCTGGAAAACAGAAGGCTGGAACAGGTTTCGGTTGACGGAGAAAATCGTTTGGAGCTTAACAGTGGGGAGTATTTAACCGCCAAATCGGTGATCGTGGCGACTGGTGCCAAGTGGCGGGAATTAAACATCCCGGGTGAAAAAGAGTACATTGGCCGTGGTGTAGCATTCTGCCCTCATTGTGACGGTCCTTTTTATAAAGGCAAAGATGTCGCGGTAATCGGTGGCGGTAACTCGGGAATTGAAGCAGCAATCGATCTGGCTGGTATTGTGAAATCGGTGACTGTTTTCGAGTTCCTGCCTGAACTCAAAGCTGATCAGCTCTTGATCGATAAACTGGAGTCGCTGGATAATGTCACCATCATCAAAAATGCCCAAACCACCGAAATCATTGGTAATGGTGATAAAGTAACAGGCTTGGAATACAAAGACAGGGAAACCAATGAAATTAAGGAAAAACAGCTGGATGGCGTATTTGTGCAGATAGGACTGCTGCCCAACAGCTCTTTTATTAAAGATATTGTGGAAACCAATCGCTTTGGTGAGATTATCGTTGATGATAAATGCAGAACCAGTGTAAAAGGAGTTTATGCGGCAGGCGATGTTACTACTGTTCCCTACAAACAGATAATAGTCAGTATGGGAGAAGGCGCCAAAGCTGCTTTGACTGCATTTGAAGAACAGGTGCTCGCGCCTGCTTGATCAACCGATCTTTTGTAATCAATCCGAATGACAACGATCACCCAACTGGAGTATTTGCTGGCCTTAGACAAAGAGCAACATTTCGGGAAGGCTGCCAGGGAATGTAATGTCTCACAGCCTTCGCTTTCCGCCCAGATCCGGAAACTTGAAGAAGAATTGGATGTGGTAATTTTTGATCGTTCCAAAAAGCCCATATTGACCACCGATGCAGGGCGGGAAATCATTAAACAGGCCAAGATCGTCCTTCACGAACACAGGAAATTAAAAACGATTGCCAATGAAAAAACCATTGAACCCAACGGTGATTTTGAACTGGCAGTGATTCCCACCCTGGCTTCATACGTTATTCCACTGTTTATAGGCCATTTCAGCGATTCCTACCCCAATGTTAACCTTGTCATAAATGAATACAAGACTGAAGATATCATCAAGCTGCTGATCAATGATGAAATTGATGCAGGTCTTCTGGTTACGCCTCTTGAAGATGATCGATTGATCGAAAGGCACCTGTTTTACGAACCGCTTTTTTGCTACCTGCATGGGGATCATCCTTTGGCCGGAAAAAGGTTGATTTCAGCTGCTGACCTGGACACGGAAGAGTTATGGTTATTGTCTGAAGGTCATTGTTTTCGCAACCAGATGTTAAATGTTTGTTCATCGGAGCGGATAAATAATGCTCTTCCGACAATCCGCTTTGAAAGCGGAAACCTGGACACCTTGATCAAACTGGTTAAAGCCAATTATGGATTTACCCTATTGCCTCAGCTGGCGGTTGATGAGCTTCCTGAAGAGGAAATGAAAGATCATATCAAAAGATTCAAGAAACCGGTTCCTACCAGGGAGGTGAGCCTGGTTTACAGCAGAAGCTTTATGAAGGAAAACATCATCAACGCCCTTGAGACAAGTATTTTACTACACCTGCCTAAACAGATTAAATCACTGAAAAAACAACAGATCGATGTTGTGAGTATCTGAATACTGAATATTGCATCATCATCTTAATTTTCGGAGAAACTAATGAAGGCTCCCATTACCAGCCATATTCATCATGTACACATTTTTGCAGCAGATCTGGAAAGCAGTCTGAACTTCTATATGGAAAATTTCGGTGGACAGGTTGTTTTAGATGCCGATTTCGCCGGTGCCAGGAACGTTTTTATGAGCATTGGAAAGGGTCGACTGCATTTTTACGACCAGCCTCCTAAAAACAGTTTGCGAGGAACTATTCATCATTTTGGCATTCAAACGGATAATCTGGTAGCTCATATCGAAAAGCTGCAATCGTTCGGAGTTCATTTCAAAAAAGACCTCGTGGACCTGGGATTTTGGAAATATATTATGGTACCGGCTCCTGACGATGTGTTGATCGAATTGTTCCAAGTTGACAAACAGCAGATCCCCCAGCAGTATCTAAACTATTTTGAGTAAGCCTGCCCCCCCCCAGCGCAATCGTGACCCCCAGCTGATCAAATTGACAGAATTTCGGTAGCATAATACAACTAGTAAAATTGGGATTATACGATAAATCTACCAGGATGTGCACCGAGTTTGAGGCAGGTTGTCATGAACGCAGCCTTGAACTCCGTTTCAGCCCAAGAAGATGTGATGTACCGGCGCATCTGCTACGATCCCGGCTTGGCTACGAGAAACGTGCTGGTTGATACCTGCCATTTGACAGGTTTCCTCATCGCATCAGGCACGACTGAAAAAAAAGCGGTCTCAGATCACAAGCTCCGTTGAACCATTACAAGTGCATCAGTGGGGTTTGCAAAACGACCTGCTATAAAAAGTATTTTGCAAGGCATCGGCTAACAGAAGGATCTGGCGGGAACTATATTGTAAAACGATCCCTGGTGCTGTCTGCAGGGAACAAATTGCATATGACAGCCGGCCTCAATCCGAACAGGGATTACAACGCGACATTTATAGGAGCAATCATGTCGGAAAAAACCACAATTACGGATGACTTCAGAAACAATCTCAAGCGTTTCCTGGATACCCTGGGACTTGAGGAGGAGCCAATGGGGCTCTACTACACAGACAAGAAACCGGATACCGGTTTTTGCCCCAAGCGTCAGGTTTCGGTTGCAAATAAAGAGGAGTCGGGCGGGGAAATTAATTGGCTTTCCTGTGTTTTAAGCCAGGTCAGAAGAGCCCGCATGGAAAAATCGTCAGCCTATTTCGATGCCGAACATTACGGCTGCCTTGGTGGTGCTTTTTTCATAGGATTTAAGGACACATACGAAGAATTCGAAACATATCTTATCTCATCAGGAATTCCCGGAAAAATGGATGGGGAACAGTATGTGAGATCTCCGGAAATCGGCCGCAGGTTTTATGATACCTTCAACCCGCCTCGCGCCACCGCCCGCTATTTGGTGATTAAGCCGCTGAGTCTTTTTAAGGAAGACGAGCAACCTGAAACCGTGACTTTTTTCATTAACAATGAAGTTCTCAGTGGTTTACATGCCCTGGCCGTTTTCATGACCGACGACATCGATGCCGTTCAAATGCCGTTTGGTGTGGGTTGTTGCACCCTTGTTTCCTGGCCGAGACGGTTTTTAAAAGAGGGAAAAAAGAGAGCGGTTGTAGGGGGCTTCGATGCTCTCTGTAGAAAATACATGCGAAAAGACGAAGTAAGCTATTCGATCTCATTTGAACTATTGCTTGAAATGCTGCAGAAATGGCCGGAAAGTGTGCTGGGTACTGCGTTTTGGGGGCAGGTCCTTAAAAAGATCAGAAAAGGAAAAGGTGTCCGGAAACGGATCACGGAAACCGAAAACGATTCGCTCCAAACGGCCTAATTGTAAGCAAACATTAAATCGTAGAAAACAGGCTCTTTTAAAGTCTTAACACCTCTTTATTGACCGCAAAAGCTGCCTGTTCAGTTGTTGATGGATAACCTTCGCTTAGGTGCACCTTGGTGCTGACTAACTGATCCTTTTCTTTTTTTTTGATTGACATATTCCTATAATGGAATATATTGGAAATATGGCACGGACACCGACAACATTTGATTCATTTAATGCTATTTCGGAGCCTAGGCGTCGGGAGTTGATTGAAATTCTGATCGGCAAGGAATTGACGGTCAATGAAATCGTGGGATTGACGGGCTGGAACCAGCCGATGGTTTCCAAACACCTCAAGGTATTAAAAGAGGTTGGACTGGTTTCAGAAAAAAAGGAAGGGCGATTCCGTGTCTATAAAGTGAATGCCTTGCAACTCAAACCCATTCAGGAATGGGTTGTTCAGTTCGAACAGTACTGGAACAAAAGCTTCGATCAACTGGAAGACTATCTAAAAACCCTTCAATCCAAAGAGGTAAAAAATGAGTAGCGAATCTGAAATCCAGGTCACACCCTGTGTGATCACGCGGGATTTTGACGCCCCAAAACAGCTGGTATTTGATGCCTGGACAAAGGTGGAACACCTGGTTCACTGGAACTTTCCCATGAAAGGAGTCACTTGCGAATATACGAAAACAGATATTAAAGCCGGCGGTTCCTCCCTTCACAAAATGATCTTTCCCAATGGCCATGAAATGTGGCTGCTCACCAAATATGAAGAAATCAATGAACCGGATAGTCTGGTCTTCAGACAGTATATGTCGAATGAAGCCGGGGATATCCTCCCCAACAAAATGATGCCGGATTGGCCAAAAGAGATGCAATCCCACATTCTCTTGGAGGAGGTGGACGGTAAAACCCGAATGACATTTACCTGGAAACCCGTTGACCCGACCAGCGCAGAAGCAGACTGCTTCGAAAAAGCAGGAGACCAGGGAGGTAAAGGCTGGGGAAGTGCCATGGACATTCTGGCCGAATACCTCGGAACGCTTTAATCTGCATAAAAATGAGCTCACCGGAAGTTGAGCTCATTTCATTATTTTATGCTGATTCTGTTCGGTCTTTTTAGGCCTGAGAAGCAAACTAAAAGGAAGATATGATGTGCTTAAAAACTGTCAGTATCTATTAGCATTGCTTGGAGTTTTTGGCTCATCAAGGCTCAAACTTGTCTGGTTCGATGCTTTGTAATTTGAGTACTGCTAACAATAACAATGACATGCAGTCGGTATCATGGAACTGATCAGAAACTGCTTTCATCCAGGACTAAAACTCTCTGGTCTTGACGTTTTTTTGAAGGATTATTCAGCTGTGTTTGTGTAGTGAGATCAAGCTCCTTTACAGGGTTTGGTTCAACCGGTTGAGCGTTATGAGCAGCTGTATGTTCTTCCAACTTAAAGTGACCCATGATTTTGTTCAACTGCTCCGAATGTTGTTGTAATTCTTCAGAAGCTGAGGCTGTTTCTTCCGAAACCGAGGAATTGTTCTGAACCACCTGGTTGATTTGGGTTAATCCTTTGTTAATCTCCGTTATTCCTGATGTCTGTTCGTTTGAAGCAGCCGATATTTCAATGATGATATCGTTGACCTTGCTGACACTACGCTGAATAGCCTCTAGCTCTTCGGCTGCTTCACCGGCTTTGATGACACCGTTTTCGATCAAATTGGTTGAGTTTT
The DNA here is from genome assembly GCA_028280735.1 of SAR324 cluster bacterium. GTDB lineage: Bacteria > SAR324 > SAR324 > XYD2-FULL-50-16 > XYD2-FULL-50-16 > JAHJTV01. The sequence goes on from JANQLH010000359.1 coordinate 6,925, forward strand.
CAATCAAATTGGTTGTATCCCTGGCCGCTTCACCGCAACGTGCAGCTAAAGACCTGACTTCTTCGGCGACTACAGCAAAACCTTTACCGTACTTTCCTGCCCTGGCCGCTTCGACAGCTGCGTTTAGCGCTAAAAGATTGGTTTGAAAAGCTATTTCATCAATGACTTTAATAATCTTTTTAATATTGCTTGATGTTTCATTGATATCATTCATTGCCGACAAGGTATCCTGCATTTGCCGATTACCATTCGAAGCCGTATCACTGGCATTTTTCGAAAGCTCCTGGGCTTTGTTGGCATTTTCGTTGTTGGTCTTGGTTTTGGAGAGAACTTCGGACATGGTTGATGATACTTCTTCAAGCGAAGCAGCTTGTTGGGATGATCCACTTGCCAGGGAGGTTGCCGAAGATGACAATTCATCGGAACCCGTTTTGACTTTATCGGCAATCTGAATGGATGATTGAATCGTTTTTTTCAAAAGCTCGATAGAATTGTTAAACTGCTCCTTTAGTTTTTGGAATTCTCCGGAATACCGAAAATCGACGGAATTGCTTAAATCCCCATTTGCCAGGGCACCGACTGTATTCAAAGTCTGCCCTATGACCGTCCGAAGGATAGTCAGCATCTGAATGGTTTTCTCGGTCATAAATCCAAGCTCATCCCTACTGATTAGCTCAACCTGCTGATCGAGACGACCAATGGTGATCCCCTCCATCACTTTTTCAATGTTTTCGGCAGATTGTCCGATGGTTTTACTCAACATCAAAAAGGCTATCACGCCAAGAATCGTGCAAAACAGAAGGATAAAAATTCCGGTGGATACGACGTTGGCACGAGCTTGTTCCAGCGTGGCAGATTCATAAATTTGAGAATAGGCAGTCAGCATTAACAGAATCAAACCACCGACACACACCATCAACCCGATCATGATTTTCTGACGGACTGTAATCGCCTTGTGTTTTTTGGATAACGGAATTTGATTGGTGAGCAACTCCCACGAGATCAGGGTTTGTACATACAACGGGAACATGACCAGCATGACAATAGGAATTCCGATTGCCCAGGCAATGAAATACTCCGTAGAATCCAAAAACTCCTTAAACAATAAACCCATGTTCGGGCCGACGACGCAATAGATGAAAACCAGAAGAAAAATCATTTTTGGAAAGGATGCGGCCCTTTTTTGGACATCTTCCAATTGTGCACTTTCCTTGGATGCTGTGAATTGTTCAACGGCAGCGATACTTTTTTTGATATAAAAGAATACTGCTCCGACATAAACGGAAACATAGATTATTAACAACGGTGAAAGCGCTACAGAAAGCAACTCGGAAGCGTTAACAAGGCTCACGTACCAACACAGCAACAACCATGTCAGCGGTGGAAATATAAAACAGCTTAAACCGAAATATAGGACCTTGTTTTTATTGATAAACATCTTTCTACTCCATGCTTTATCGTAATTTAGTGATTAAAATACAACAATGATTCTATTATATCGTTATTCTAAATCCCTTCTCAATATTTATTTTGAGTTAAGATCTATTACAAAGCAGACGGCTCTATCGTTTACAACAAGGGCATTCATGCATAGCCAAGTGCTTTGCAATCCTGTGTTGTGCTCCATATTTTTTGAAATTCATTGGATGGAATTATTGTTGGAGAGCAGTAAAAAGCATCAAAAATGAGCAATGAGTCTCACATTGATAAGCTAAGAGTGCGCTTCAAGTCCCTGCTTCGCAACAAACGCTTGTGAGCGGTGTTAATCCTGGTTGTCGGTTTCCACAGCGTTCAGTATTTTTTCATAGATTTCCGGAAACGAGTAACGGACTCGATTCCAGGAAGGAATCAGTCTGGCCTCGCGGGGACCTTTGCTTTCTTCCCAGGCGGTCCAAAGGAAGCCCCGGAAGTGTTTGGCTGTTGCCTCTTCCATGTAAAGGTCGTATTTTAAGCCGTTCACTTCGGCATCATAACTGTATTTGCGGATGAAGCGGAGGGTATTTTGATAGTAGGTATGCAGCATCATGTCCACGAAGGCATCATCCAAAGGTATTCCATGCGACCTCATATAGGTGAGATAAAACTTGGCAATATCCACAACCATGCGGTGCAGACCTTTTTGGGCGTCCTCTTCTGAAATGACTTGATGTTTGTGCTCGTAGTTAGGCACCAAATCGATCTGTACAATTTTGCGTGCGATCAATTGGTCATATACCTGGGAAAGGGTTGCCACTTCCAGGCCCCAATCGTAAGAGACATTAAGACCTCTGCCCAATTGGGTGGAGAAACTGAACTCTCCTGCCAGGGGGTATTTGAAGGTACGATGATAGTTAAAGAAATTAGCCAGTTCCTTGTGACCTCGCTCTTCCATGATATCGATCATGGAATCCACAAACGGCGTCACAAACAACCTGGTCACCCGGCCTTTCATGGCTTTTTCCGTGGGTGAAATCCTCATGTAGTATCCCTTGCAGAACTGAAAATCATTATTCGGGTTCGCAACCGGTTCAAACAACCTGGCAAGCAGGATACGATCGTAGGTGACAATATCGCAGTCATGCATACCGATAATCTTGCAATCTTCTTTCGCGAAAATATAGCCCATGGCCACCCAGACTGATTGACCTTTACCTTGGACACCGACTTGTATTTCGCGATTCTTTATTTCGTTCAGGATCGCCTGTATTTTGGATCCTTCCACCCAGACGACTTTGACATCTCTTTTGTCGGATTTTAACTGGTTAAAATACCCTTTTGCTTCCTGAAACTGTTCAAATTCGGTCGTTCCGCCCAGTGCGACAACCACCCTGTGGATGTAATTAACACTCTTTATACCGTCAATAATACGATCCAGAACCTGTGGATTTTGCAACTCGCTGTACAACGAAGGTAGTAAAAGACAGATATTCCAATGTTTGGCGTGTTCCTCGAGTTTATTTTCCATTATTGAAAGGTACTCCTCACGGTCAAACACATCATGCAGGGCATGCAGAGTTGTGATAACCTTATCCTGGTGAAAATCAGCCATTGATACTCCTTCGTTCCCGGAAAAACTTGGTGAGATATTTACAATTAATTGCTTTTACCAGCAAAAGACTGTTGCAGATAAACGCTTGATTTAACGGCAAACGTTACCAATAGCATAATGGTTACCGATCGTACGTGCAACTATCTTCTTGATACGGTGATAAGGAAAGACGGATAACATTCGAGGAGAAGTCCCGGGCTGACATATGGTGACCAAAAGGAATCAAAGGGTGAAGCTCCTTTGATTCAGAGTGACAGAGGGATTCGGCAGTTATATCGACATTTTTCACTCCTCGCTCAACTTCCATGGCTGAGGCTTCGACGAGCCGGATGGCAGCTTCATCCGACCAATCAAATCTTGTTAACAGGTGATCACCAAAATCAAGCTCGGCAGGTCATTTAATCAAAACACTTTTCGGTTTAGCACCAGGGGTACTCCAATCATTACGCTGTTCAAAAGGTGTATATGAGCAATCGGATGATCAGGGCCCATTAAAACAATGGTCGAAAGCGAAAAACACAGAAGCAATATCGCTGCTCCGCTGCTAATCACATATGCCCATTTTTGTTTTTGTAAAAATCCGAAGTAACAATAGCAGATCAGTGCGCCGGTAAAAAGCAGGGTTGTACCGATGCCCAGGGAGAACAACAAAGTATCGGTCAATACCATAGCCGCTTCCGGCGGAATCAATTTTGAATATCCCTGGTAAGTAATGTAAAGAACAGCAAAGTGGATTATGGAAAGCAAGCAGTTAAAAACTCCGGAAACAAGCATAAGTTTGCTTCCTTTCAGGGAACCGGATGCCATATCAATCTCCTGAGATCAAATTAGAGACATGTTTATAAATAGTGTCTGAAGGTAAAGCCCTAATATCCTTATTCCGCTTTGATGCTATCATTCAGATTCATCTTGAAG
>JANQLH010000502.1 GCA_028280735.1 SAR324 cluster bacterium
AGCAAGTTTTGAAAATTATGTATTTCCATTTTATGTTTCTCCACTATTATCAATTGATTCGTTCTATTCTCACTGACTGAGGTTCCGTCCTGCGCCCCAAAGAATAATAGTAATTAAATCAGAAATATAAAGCTTTCAAGCAAAACCGCAGATTAACCCTCGATTTTAGGAAGAATTCAACATGCTTTGTCAGATAAAAGCAAGAAGAGTTTGCAATAGTGTACATACGATAAAAAAGAGTTAATTTACTATTAACCTAATTAAACTCTTTATTGACCGAGCAATCCTGCTTTTTCTTTTTGCTTAAAAAAGTTGATGTGGATCATTTTTTCGGCATTATAGAAAAATTATATAACCAATTGTCTGAGCTACATCATTGAAATTACTTGGTTTATGATCGTAGATTAACAATTAAAAAAATGATCCTTTCATTAACTTAGTTATACTCTGCGATCAGTGAGTAAGTCCTATTCTTTTTCTTTACATGAAAAACTTGATATGAATCAATAAATTGCTGTCAGATGAAAATCATGGTCCTTTTTGATTACTTCTTAATAAAATCAACTAGTAAATTTATTAGAACAGGAAGTGGGGGCTTTCATATTGACATTTATTGGTCAAAGGACAGAAAGCTAATAATGGGCAGCGTAGTTGAAATACTAAAATTTGAAATGCTTAGCAGCTAAAAAGGAAACGGAAACGGGAGGGAAGGCGTTTTTCCCGCTACTGTTTACCTACTGTGGTCTTCGTTAATTCAGGCAAAGCCGGATATTTTTCTTCTGCAGATTTTTTCGGTGATGTCCCTGAGTTTTCGGACTCGTTCTCCCAGCCATTGCAAATCTTCCCTGGTCACTTTGAAATTCTCCATGTCATAACGGGCATCGATGTATGCTCGCCGCAACAGGCTAAATCTCTTTTTTTCCAGTTTATCTGTTTTGGGAAATACGGTTAATAACACCGGATCTTGATTGGCGGCCGACTGAACAAGTTCTTTTAAATCGTGAGTTTTTGGCTTATAACCGGTAAACACCAGTAGGAGCGCTGCCAAGTAGCGTTCGGTTGCCTGGTGAAGCTCAAAAGCTGCTGTGTGCAGTCTGTTTTTCTGAAAACCAAAATCAAAATAATCAAGAAACTCGCCGGCGCTGGTAAACCAGTGATCATAATCTTTTTGAGCACTTTGCTGTCTTTCAAGTGGTTTTAACTTTCTTCTGCGGGCCAGCTTAAATTTACCGGAATTGTATAAATAGATACCGTCTTTTTTGATATCGGTGAAAAAGTACTGTCCTTTGGTAAGCATGCGGTTCACCGATTCGATATCGTGGACGATCAGGCTGACTCTTGTTTTCACAACAACACTTTTCTCAACGAGGTCTTCTATTTTTCTCCAAACATTTTCGGTATTGGCAAAGGTCCTTGTTTTTACCACCACCAGAATGTCAAAATCGCTTTTATACTCGTAGGTAATATGACCTTCGGTATAGACATCCTCTACCCAGTCTCCCCTGGCATAACTTCCGAAAAGAATGATCATTTCGGCCTTCTTCTTGACAGCGGTGCGGATGACATTAACAATTTCTTTCAGTTCTTCCTTTTTGTATTTTGGAAGATGCCCCATTGATTTTTTCATGCGTGATATCAGTCAGTTTTTTGCACGAGCCGGTTAAGCTACGGGAGAGAAGGATCATTGCTGTTCCCTTAACCCTTTAAATATGCTCTAAAAAGCTTTCTGACCAGCCCATTCCTGAGCAGCCCGGAAAACTCTCCACTGTTTTGTCAGTCGTATTGGCCTCTGCCAGCTATTGTCAACTGATGTCTGGTGATTCCTTTGGGATAGCTTACAGATTTTTAACATGTATATTCTGCCCTAAATGAGCCTATTCGAAATCAGGTGACAGTATACCTGATTTAGTAAATGCCGAGGCCATATAATCGCTCTCTTTCTGCGAATTCGTGCATGCGCAGAAAGCTGATAGCATCGGAGAGCCCTTCAAGTATGGCGGGGGTGTACATGTAGGAACGCAGCTTGCCTTCACTTTCGCCAAAGCCCCTGTGGTCGAATACAAACGCGGCGTACCCTTGTGCCGCCAGTTTCTTGCCATAAACCGAACCGGATTGCTCTTTAACCTGATTGAAGGGCGTTGTCATAATTACTGTCGGATAACTCTTTGAGCTATTGAATCCTTCAGGAAGAAAAAGCAGCCCCGATAGTTCAAGGCCTTCACTGGGGAACACGACCTTGTTTATACCTGTCTTCAAATTATCACCATTCATTTTTGTGGGCACCTTTCCTGCGATGGATGTTTGTGCCATAAAGAGTACCTGGGCCATCAGTGCATATCCGATGATTGCAATTTTTCTGAGTTTTGATTTCATTTCCTTCTCCTGATTTTAATTTTGATTAATGCGCTTTGCATTTACGTTTGTGCAGATCTGAAAGGATAGTGTCAGACCAACGCCGAGTATTGCCGTTTACAACCATTTCAAAACTCCTTCATTCCAACTGTTTATGGTTTTTCCGACTCAACTACAATTTTAGAATACAAACAGAAGCTCAGAAGAGAAATGCACGTATTGACGTAAAGAGGATACATTTGGACGAAGCAGTGGTGGGACTTTCTTTAGCCATGCGTGCCATCGTTTTTCTTGCGTTGAATGGGGCAGCCAGCCATAAATCTGGTGAAGGTATACTTGTAAATAAAAAGTATGCTGTCACCAGAATTTCGATAACAAAATGCTGGTACTTGTATTCTATCCTCAAACTCCTAAAGACTAATACCTGATAGTCAATTACCGATAACTAATTCTTACCTTTTGACTTTCTTATTGCCAGCTAGTAGGTTTCCCTAAGTAAAAAAGGAACCATCTAAAATCAATTTTTTTTTCAAGACCGATCACAACACTTATAAAATTCAAATTCAAGCATAGGGTGCCTATCAAAAATAACTCAGTGTAAACTGGGATCAGAATCCCTGTGAAGGTTTTGGTAAAAACAATTTGATAAAAGAAAAAATTGAGTTTTAAGGAACAAGGCAGATTCAGTCTAGCTCCATAAATACTAATTCTGTCTATTTCATTGTTGGGAAAAAAACATAGTTTGAAAAATCACAAGGCTCAATATGACAATGCGCACAAAACAGTTGATTCAATGCTCATGTGGGCATATTGGAACAATTCATAGAAGTGAAAACGATCAACCGTATTCTGCATGTTGGGAAAGGTATTCTTTAGATGGGCTAAATGGAAATGGAAGTTACTATGTTGAAGGATATGCAAAATGGGACCAAGTATTTAAAGCATTAAATCCAACTTGCCCATCTTGTAACAAAAGACTATCGCCTGACGATTTCAAAAAGTAATGAATAAATTCAATAAAAAAAGCTATGGATATAATTCGAACCTGGGAATTCGGCTATGTTGCAATTATAGGTGCTGTTTCTTTTCCTTTCCTATATTTAATAATTCGACAGTTTAAACGATTTGGAGCATGGGCAAACAGAGAAGATGGCCCGAAAGAACGAAAAATCGTATATATTCCATTTTGGGCAATTCTTGGTTTCGTAGTAGGCGGATTTTTACAGCAATTTGTTGACATTGTTGTATTTTGTAATTCTTCAGGTCAATTCAATGTACAATGCATTATTTCAAACATGTAGGATTTGTATTTCCTAACAAACTGATACACCGAACAGCATAGCGCCCCCGATGGATTGCTTTTCTAAAGCTCGGTGGCAAGGAAAGTTGTCAACTGACCATCGGCGCATCGCCGGTGATCCCGGTGTTATACAATCATAAACTTCGAGGAAATATGCATATCAGTAATATTTATGTAAAAAATTTCAGAAATTTCTCCGATTTCTCAATGGATTTATCAATAGGTTTTCAAACAATAATCGGAGAAAACAATATTGGAAAAAGTAATCTTTATCGGGCAATCAGGCTGGTTTTAGACAAAGGTATTTCATATAAAGAAAGAATTCTAAATGAAAAAGATTTTCATGGATATCCAAATTTAAATATTAATGATCATATTATTATATCCATTGATTTTCAGGGCGATAACATTTCATCTTTCCCAAATTTACATGCAATAAAGACTTCTGATAATAGTGCTAGAGTAGTATATCTATTTGCTCATAAATCAAGACTAATTGAAACTGAAGAGGAATTCAGCCGGGTAGAAATCAAGGATTTTCGATACAACTTGTATGGAGGAGGAAATTCTCTGAAATTTGAGGATGTTATAGAACTAAATAAAATAACCTTTAAAGAACTTGAAGGTATTAATCTTTTCTTCATTACTGCCTTTCGAAATATTTATCGTGATTTGCATGGCAAAAACGATTCTTTACTGAACCAATATTGTCTATCCAGGGAAAAGGCTGAAGAAGAGCAAAAGCAGATACAAGAAATACTATCATCATCTTCTGACTCTCTAAACGATCTGGACTTTATTCCTGATTTATCGAGCACTATAGAAAAAAAGGCAAATCAAATAGCTGGCGAATATTTCTCATTCCCTATCTCATTAAGTTTTTTATCAAATTATGAAGCAGACTCGTTGAACCATTTAAATATCTTTTTTAATCCATATGCAAACAAAAACATACCAATAAGCACGCTGGGGTTGGGGCAGAAAAATATATTGTATCTGAGTTTATTTTTGTCAAAGCTCATTAATGAACGAAGCTCACATGAATTAAATATACTTTTGATTGAAGAGCCGGAGGCACATTTACATCCACAACTCCAAAAATTACTTTTCTCAAACCTTGGAGTACTTCCTAATACTCAAGTTTTGATGACATCACATTCGACTCATATCGCTAGTGATTGCGAATTAAAAAATTTAAATATTTTATTCAACAATAACAATGGAATAACCAAATCTTTTTCTCCATTTAGTAATGGCTTATTAACGCCTAGGGAGTCTCAGCTTTTGAAGAGATATTTAGATGCAACAAGGTCTGAATTGTTTTTTGCTTCTGCAGTGATATTTGTCGAAGGTGTCGCAGAACAGTTTTTAATTCCCGCGATAGCAAATCAAAAGTATTCGATTAATTTAGTTGAGTACAATATTTCCGTAATTCCAATACATAGCCGTTATTTCGATCCTTATTTAAAGCTTGTTCAAGAAGGAAGCCTTGAAATATCAGCTTGTGCAATAATTGATGGGGATAGCAAAGAAGTATCGGAAGGAGAATCAACAACTGCTGTTGAAAATGCAGAAAAACTGCGTGTTGAAGGCCGTGTTGGGGTATTCCCCGGTAAGGAAACTTTGGAAATTGACTTATTTCCAAACAAAAATGTGAATAACTCGTATTTGAAAAACTGTTTTAATAATCTTGGTCATGGCCAATCATTTAGCAACTTAATGTCAGTGAGCCAAAATTGGAACTCCGAGTTGATCAATAGAATTGATAATACCGTAAAAAAGGGAAGGTTTGCGCAAGAGCTTTCACTACTAATTGATGAAAAATTTGAAACACCTAGATACATATTTGAAGCAATTAGGTTTATTGCTAAACAAAAAAACATTGAAATCAAATGTTGAATCGAAAACAAATAACCGCAGCCTATGAACTAGAAAATAATGTAATCTTAAGTGCATCACCAGGGACTGGAAAGACAAGAACGCTTGTAGCGCGTGCGGCAAATAAACTAGGAAAGCTCCCTGATAGTCGGTCGTTGGCTCTTATTACATATACAAATGCTGCTGCAGATGAAATCGCAAATCGATTAGTAACAGATAAAACAATTTTTATTGGAACTATACACCGGTTTTGCTTAGAGTTCATTTTAAGACCTTTTTCTTGGATATATAAATGGCCTAAACCGAGAATAGTAACATTCGATGAACTTCAATGTTTTATTGAATCTAGTGACGATATAAATATTGGAAGCTCCCCAATTGATGAACTAAATAGAATAAAAAAGGATTTAAAAGGGAAAATTGTTGATATTGAAGATTGGGCACACGTGTCTCCCCTTCGACATGTAAGCGAACAATACTTTGCTTATCTAGCAGGAATAAAAGCCATAGATTTCAATGAATTGCTTTTTAGGTCTTACAAAATAATCTCAGAAAATAAATATATTGCGGTTTCTTTAGCAAATAGATTTTTTGAAATATTGATCGATGAATTCCAAGATACAAATATATTTCAATATGAAATCTTCAAATTAATATATCGCGCTGGTCCTTCAACTTTCTTCATGGTTGGTGACCAAAGGCAAAGAATTTATAGATTTGCGGGAGCAATTGACAATGCTTTTTCTAGTGCTAAAGGTGATTTCAAAGCACATGCAGATTTGCTGAATATAACGTATAGATCGACCGATAATATCGTAAAAGCATACTGTTCATTATTTGAAGACCATCCTAAATTGCAGAACGATTCTCAGAATAAAAAGCTGGGTTACAAAATAGCTTTTTTTAAGACTGATCAGTCAAATTATGGCAATGTAATAACGCAGTGCATATCCAAATTGGTTGAGGCAAAAATACCATTGTCCAATATAGCAATACTTTCAGCTCGATGGACTGATTCGTTAAATGCAAGTAGATCATTACGAACAATATTTAACGTTGTTGGACTCGGTGCTTTACCGCATTCAACTAGAAACCTTAACAATTCAACGTTTCAATTACTACGAGTAATTTCCAGATTTCATTATAGCCCATCAGTGAGTCGGCTTAGAGCAATTAAGCGAGCAATTGAGCTTCACGCGTTGGAACATAGTCTAAGCATCGATGACAAAACCCTCTTGTCAATTCAAAATACTATAATTTCGCGATTTCAAAAGCTTGAGTTTAATAAACCAATGGATTTAGCTCTATCTGATTTCTCAATAAGTCTAGCAGAAGTATTTGGAATTAATCATTCAACAATTGAAGACATAATTCAGAGAATTGATTCAAATGAACTAGCGTTTTGGACTGCTGAAAAATATTTTAAAACATTATCTGGTGTAGATGGAATCACAATAAATACGATACACCAAGCAAAAGGTCTAGAGTATGACGCTGTGATATTAGATCAAATGAATGTTGGTAGAATCCCTTTTCAAATTTGGGACCGTGTAAATCGATTGTATCTACCAGCAACTCAGGAGAGTATTACTGATGGGAGGAATCTTTTCTATGTTGCTGTAAGTCGTGCAAAGAAAATATTAATAATTTTACATAATTGGAATGCATCTATGTTTGTGAGTCAATTAAGAAATGTATAACTAGGCAATAAATCTGACTTTTTTCGCTGTCTCGTTCGCTACGCTCTCTACACTCCCCAAAAAAATGTGAAATCAGGTGACATTCTGTGATTGCCTTGTCAATTTAAGATTGAATTAATTTTAAATCCTTTTAATTACAGAATGTTAGCTCTCAAGTCCAAATTAATTGCACACCTATCCACCTAGCTTTTTCAGCTTCCTATCTATCGGCATTCACACCCGTTAATGGACTTGCGTGTTATTGTTACATTTGTCCGAGGTAAGCTACTTTTGTAAATCAGGTGACAGCATACCATTTATTTAGAAGTTATATTGTCACCTGATTTCCTGATCAGATTTTACTGCCATGTAGCCAGGTATTACCCCATATCCAGTTAGCTTATGCTTTTTGGACTTTTGCATTCAGGATAGTTAAAGATATCTTTATCTATCCTGAAATCATCTTTTTGCTGCCTGTTTTACACGACGCCTACCCTGTGGTTTGTTCACTTTAGATCGTTTTCGTGGTTTCGAAGAACGAGTTTTCTTTAAGGGGTTCTCTGCAACCAAGTTGGGATCAGGTTTGAAACCTTCTATAATTTTGCAGGTTAATGATCGTCCCAGCAATCGTTCAATTCCAGTAAGATATTCCTGCTCATCAACACTGACCAAAGATACTGCTCGACCTTCCAATCCAGCTCGACCAGTTCGTCCGATACGATGGACATAATCCTCTGCGATATTGGGCAAATCAAAGTTAACAACTTGTGGCAATTGTTCGATATCCAGACCTCGAGCAGCAATATCAGTTGCAATCAAGGCAGTTATTTTTCGTTGCTTGAATTCTGCCAGTGCCCTGGTTCGAGCACCCTGACTTTTATTACCATGAATTGCTGCAGCGCTAATACCATCCTTTTCCAGTAAGCGAGTAAGCTTGTTAGCTCCATGTTTGGTGCGGGTGAAGACCAGAACTTGCTCCCAGTTGGCATCATGGATCAAACGGCAAAGCAGTTTAGTCTTTCGTGATTTATCCACCGGGACCACAACCTGACGAATATTATCTGCTGTGCTATTCCGTGGGGCCACTTCGATGCGAACCGGAGATTTCAACAACCCTTTTGCCATCTTTCGAATGTCTGGTGAAAAAGTGGCTGAAAATAGCAGGTTCTGACGCTGTTCAGGCAGGAGTTTTAAAATTCTGCGAATATCATGGATGAATCCCATGTCCAGCATGCGGTCAGCCTCGTCGAGTACCAGTATTTCAACTTTGGATAAGTCAACACAACCTTGATTTTGAAGATCCAGCAAGCGACCGGGAGTGGCAGTTAAAATACTGACCCCGCGCTTCAGCTTTTTCTTTTGGGGTTCGATGCCGACGCCACCAAAAACAACTGTTGAACGCAGTTTTAGATTGCGTCCATAGTTGACAACGCTTTCATCAATCTGAGCGGCCAATTCACGGGTAGGAGTAAGGATCAACGCTCGGACTGTTTCACGTTTTGATGATTTGGTTTCATCGAGCAGTTGAAGTAAGGGTAATGTAAATCCGGCTGTTTTACCGGTTCCGGTTTGGGCTGCAGCCAATACGTCCCGACCAGATAATACTGCGGGAATGGCTTTAGCTTGAATTGCGGAAGGAGTTTTGTATCCCTGTCTGTCAACAGAGCGTAATAAGGGTTCGGATAAACCGAGAACAGAAAATGACATATAATAACCAATAATAATAATAAAAAACCGTCTGGTTAGACGGACTGTGAGATCTAAATAAACCTCACCTTAAATGTTCGGCCTTTAATTTTCCCTTTTTTTAATCGCTGTAAGGCCTTGTCTGCGATAATTCGTTTAACAGCAACATAAGACCAGGAATCGAAGACATCAATCTTGCCGATATTATCTCCGGCAATGCCTGCTTCTCCTGTTAATGCACCAACAATGTCTCCTGGTCTGACTTTTTGTTTGCGTCCGCCGGAAATACAAAGTGTATTCATTAAGGGTTGCAATGACACATCAGGAATATCCTTGAGATCGTCGATGTGTTTACATAGCAACTTTTTTCCTAGAAAATCTTTGATTGCATCCAGCTTAAACTGCTCTTTCTTTTCAAGTAAACTCAGTACCAGGCCCTCTTTCCCTGCACGACCCGTTCGACCCATACGGTGAACATATACTTCAGGTTTAGGAAACAGTTCATAGTTGATAACGGCCTGCAGATCTTTGATATCAAGTCCCCTGGCGGCAACATCAGTTGCAATTAAAATGGGGCAGCTCTGGTTGGAAAACTGAACTAAAACCCGGTCTCGATCCTTTTGTTCCATTTCTCCATGCAAGGCTGATGCGACAAATCCTTTTTCCTGAAGATATTCAGCAAGTTCTTTGCAACATTGTCTTGTATTGCAGAAAATCACAGTAGATTGGGGTTTATAATGAGATAATAGCCGAATCAGAGCTTCCCGTTTTGTTTTTCCTTCAACCTTGTAAAACTGCTCATGCAATTGTTCGCTGGAGAGATATTCATCTACCCGAATTTCCACAGGATCATTTTGAAATTCAGAGCTCAGCTTTCTGATACCTTCAGGATAGGTGGCTGAGAAAAGGAGGGTTTGTCTACTTTTTTGAACTTGCCGGATAATCTTACTGATATCGTCATAAAACCCCATCTCCAGCATCCGGTCAGCCTCATCCAAGACTAATGTATTGATTTGTCGTAAAGAAAGGGTGCCTCGGCTTAAATGATCATTCAAACGCCCGGGTGTCCCTACCAGGATATGTGCTCCATGTTCCAGAGAGCTGATTTGCGGCCTAATAGGTTGTCCGCCACAAAGTGTCAGGACCTTAATATTTGGAAGAAAACGGGCCAACCTACGGATTTCTCCAGCTATCTGGGCTCCAAGTTCACGAGTGGGACAAAGAATCAACGCCTGAGGTGCATATGATTTGGGCTTCAACCTGGTAATCAGTCCAATGCCGAATGCCGCTGTTTTGCCACTACCCGTCTTGGCTTTGGCAATTAGATCCCGACCTTCAAGAATAAGAGGTAAACTTTTAGCTTGAATTGGCGTCATGCTCTGATAATTCAGGCTTTCTAAATTGGTAGCCAAGGAAGAAGGTAAAGGTATGGCGGAAAACAATGGGTCTGTCATCAAATACTCAAATAGAGAGGGAAAAGGTGCAATTGCCGGACGGCGTCTAAACGAGGAAGGCAACTATAAAACGCGGTAACTTGTTTGTTAATCTATAATAATACGAATATTAAAAGGGTTATGTCCAAGGTTTCTTTTCAGAACGTCGCTAAAATCAGGAAAATCAGGTGACAGTATACCAAATTAAAATACGTGTAGGCTATTACCTGATTTGGTGCCCAGACTTTAGTGAACCAGATGCTGTTTTTGATATTCCGTGGGATTCATGCCTACTTTTTTCTTGAATAGGCGGGAGAAGTAGTTAGGATATTCAAAGCCGAGCTTATAGGCTGCTTCAGACACCGTGACATTGGGTTCAAGCAACAGGTTTTTCGCTTCATCCATCAAATACAAGTGCAGATGATCCATCGCGCTTTTTCCTGTCTCTGATTTTAGAGAATCGCTGAGGTACCTGCGGGACATGCTCAGTTTCCCTGCAATTTCTTCAAGTTGAGGTACGCCGCCTTCTTCAAACCCGCCGGATTCAAAATAGTTCGACAGGGTATCCTGAAATTGTGCCAGCACTTCACCATTCATCTCTTTTCGGTTGATAAATTGCCTCTTATAATATCGGTTTGAATATCTGAGCAGGGTATCAATATGGGATAGAAGGATATCCTTGCTGAATTCATCGGGATTAAGATGGTATTCGTTTTCGATGCTGGAAAGAAGGGATTGAATCTGCTTTTCTTCCTTTGGAGATAAATGAAGCGCCTCATTCACATTGTAAGAAAAGAATGAGTACTTCTTAATCCGATTTCGAATATCATGGGCTTTGATGAAGTCTTCATGAATGAGAATCATGGCGCCACTCACATCAAATGAAACGTTTTGCGTCACTGCTTCCTGCCGGGGTCCCATGAAAATTAATGCACCGTTTTCATAGTCGTAGCTTGTCCGACCGTAAAGGATTTCACCCGACAATACCTTTTTAAATGAAATGCAATAAAAATCATTCGTCAGAATTTCAGGTTCAACACTGCATGACATAACATTTTCGTCAGTCAGAGTGTTGAATGAAGAAAAAGGGGTCAAGTCTTCATTTGACTTATCTTTTTTAATGAACCATTTAATGGATGATCATGAGAAGTCAAAGTCGATCAACAGTCAAACGTAGACTTTACCCCTTTACTTACCCCTTGTAGCCTATCCATTGCTCCACAGCATAAATCCTGTTGGTGGGTTCGTCGCTATGCTCCTTAACCCACCCTACACCTGTACCAAGCCAATTGTTTACTACGATTTGTAGGATGGGTAACTTGTTACCCATCAATGATGTGAAGAAACAAACTATAATGTATTGTTCACCAAACTCTTGCCCCTTGTAGCCTATCCATTGCCCTACAGCATAAATCCTGTTGGTGGGTTCGTCGCTATGCTCCTTAACCCACCCTACATCTGTACCAAGCCAATTGTTTACTACGATTTTTAGGATGGTAATTCGTTACCCATCAATCTGATAAACCGGTATTTATTTTGGAACCCCGTCTCTGATTTCAGGGAGTCGCTGAGATATCGGCGGGACATACTCAGTTTCCCTGCAAACAAAATTAGGAGGAGTTACCGGAGTTCAGGATTGACTCAACAAGTTTGTAAACTGTGGTTCCATATATCCGTGGCCAGTCTGTGCATGGAGGATTATCCTTCTATTTGGCTCTTTCAATCGCTTGGTTGATCATTTCATCCGTGATTTTTCTCGTATCTAAGGATTTGTCATAACCAGGAATATGCCGAGCTAATCTTTGGCTGCAATCCAAAGCACTGGTCACACCGGAACCATTCTCGAAATGTAGAAGTAACCAGTACTCGAATTTTGGATTACTTAAAGCAAATCCATAGTTTTCTTGCTCTTGCGACCATTGATGGAGCTGTGATAGCTGGCTATTATTCCATTGATCTTTGTCGGTTACCAACCAAGCTTCATCAGTAGATTTTAGTCCAACTTCCTTTAAATGTTTCTCCATTCTGTTTAACACTTGAGGAGGAGAACTATCTGACTTACCTTTTAGACATTTGACATGAATGACAGAATCTCGGCTGTTAAAAAGAGCAAACTACAATGGTTCTGTCTTAGTTCCTTCAACAGCCAATACGAAGAGCTTTTTGTATTTACGCTTCCCTAAAGGACGACTAAATTTCCTTCTCGATGGCATCAATCAGTCTCCTTGCAATCTGCTAGGGAACTGTTAAGTAAAACACGAGGTATTCCTCCTAATCTACCTTGTAAGTAACTTTTTCGAATGTCCTTATCATATCGGACATCTTTAAAATCACTGAATGGATATAGGATTGAGCTACCAATCCTGTCTCTTTCAGTTATCCACATTTCATCCCGTCTTAGTAACTTCTGATCCATCAATAGAACATCGTGAGTCGTCAGCAATAACTGTGATCTACTACTGGCTGTGCATGTTGATAGAAAATACTCAATCAATTGCCTGGTCAGCAAACTATGAAGGCTTCTATCAACCTCATCAATTACACAAACTTTTTGAGATTTCATTGCAGATATGCCTAAAAATACCGGAAGTAAATCGATGACTCTTTGTGAACCGTCGGACTCTTGCTTCATTTCAAATTTGACATTGGAACCATCTGACTTAGAATGATAGGTCACCAGTTTTTTCGCAATCAGCTCCCCTTCTTTTCTGCTAAAAGTATATCGTTCATTTGTTGAGCTTGATAGAAGTTTAATTGTTACTCCCTCTTTAACTTCTTCTTGAAGTTTAGTCTTTACGACTTCTGGCAATGGAAGATTATCAAACGATATATCTTCTCCTCCCAACTGACATATTCCGATATCTAATTTTGGAAGCAACTCGTTCATAGTGTTATATAATGGGTGCCCTGTATCGAAGAAATGTTCGAAGGGTTCAAATCTTGAGTCCGGTGCAATTAACTCCAATGTATTCCTGAACCAATCATATATCGGTTTAAATGCATCGACTTTCTGAGATACAGAGTTGGTGAGAAATAATTGATTGTCCCGTGTCCCTCTGAAGGCAAATTCTAAGAATTTGTCCTTTGATAGTGAACGCTCAAAATGAGGTTGCCCATCTCTTCTATGAAACAGTTTCTTCTCGCTAGTGCTTGATATCTGAACAAGTTTTTCCTCAAGAACTTCATTCCTAGTAACGATGAAACCATATTCATATATCGTATCATTAACCAGCAGTACTAGCTCAAACTTAGAAGGACTATTTGGACTTTCGGAATCTAGTCGGAATGTTTCAACAGGAATCAAACTATCAGGTTGAGTTCCTCCTACCACTAACTTCTTCACAAAGCTAAGTGCTTTGAAGAAGTTCGTTTTACCTGAAGCATTACCTCCGTAGATGACTGCAATAGGGAGTATTCTTGTTTGATACTTGGATACTTTCGGTATCCTTTTTCCGTGCTGCCTTTCTTTACTGGCGGTCAATGAGAAGGAGACCTCATCTCTAAATGACATGAAATTGTCCACTTTGAAGCTTATAATCATTTGTCTGCCTCCTAATGTGATAATTTCTCACTTTATAACTTAAAGTTAGAAATTATCATGAATAATCTTGTGAATAAAGAGAGATTTTCTCTTTATTCATGCCAAATCTACATGAGGATATAATTGACGGTATGCCAATTTTATCAAGCATACTAGACCGACAACAGCTGGGCATTTTTCCCTAAAAACTCGGGGGGACCATGTCCCAGCAATCGTGATGCAACACAGACTATGAAAATACGTTTACTATCATGTGAATTAAGAAGAAATGGGGTATTGCGAGACCTTTTGGTTTGACAATAGAAAGGGAACTCTGCTGAACCAGGTTGAGTTGATGAAGCTTGAGCATCAAGGAACGACTGGCCATATCCTTTAACAGGCCTTTGGCAGTGCACCAGTTCCACTGTTTACACAATTCAAT
>JANQLH010000047.1 GCA_028280735.1 SAR324 cluster bacterium
TTGACGGCCTGATGTATGCCGGAGGAGGTATGAGACGGGTGACCGCGGAACAAGGATCCGAAGACTCCTTAAAATACAATGAAGTCATTGCAGGAGTGGCAATTCAGTTGGGAGAACCATTGGAAACAATGTTTCAAACAGAAGCATCTGTCCGGCAAATACCGGAAACAGAATCGGAAAAAGGATTAATCACAAAAAAGCCAAAAACCACAATTTCGAAATTAAGTCTTGAATTGCAAACCGGTAGCTTCTTTTTTGCATTTCAGATTGGTCAACTGGTTATTGAAAATGATGCCGCCAATGATGATTACAAATCCACGGACAGCAAAGTTGGCGCCGGAGTGAAATTAGGGGGTTGGTCCATGGGGTTATATCGGGATAATCATCGAATAGATTCAGGTAACGATTCGGTAGACTTTGATACCTATGCATTAACGGTCGGGTACAATTTTTTATAGAAGAGAAGGAAAGTTAGGAGGGACATAATGAACTACAAGTTTCAATTGAAACTATCAATCTTGGTTTTGGCGGGAGTATTGGTTTCGTTTTGGGTGTCTGCCCAATCGATTACCGCGTCTTTGGATCCTACTGATTTTGTAAGAATGCCTGCAGCTGCCAGCTGGAGAGATACGGAAGGATTAGGAGGCAGTTACCGTGAGGCCAGCGGAAACAGATCCATCGACGGCAATGAAACTCATAAATATGACATTTCAGCAACATCAGCCAATCTTCATTTGAAATTCAGCAATGTTTCCTTTGATGCAGGAATAGGGCAATGGGCAAATAGTATCACTACGGAACAGCAACAAAATATCCCCATGCTGCTCGATCAAAGTATCGGCAGAATTAGTCTATCGTTGCTGGGTAACGAATTTGTTTCCATTGGCCTGGGAGCCTGGGAAAACAATCGTCATGAGTACCAGGATGCTACCGAGGATAATCTGAATATTACCGAATCTGCCATTGTAGGTAGTATTTCTGTCAGGGTATTCGATTTCCTTTACCTGGGAGGAGGATATGAAAGAGTGAAAGAGGAAAGCGACGGCAGGGTGGAAAACAATTGGAATAATGCATTGATTGGTGCTTCAGCCATGTTCGGAGAACCCGGGGGAACCAGGTTAAGGTTGGAGTATAGCCATTTGAATTCTCCAAGAGCAGAGAGCGATTCCCAAGGATCATCAAAAGAGTCGATTCATAGGGAAATCCAGACGAATAGCTATGCAGCCGAATTAATGCTCAATGGCTTACTGTTCGTAGGCAGGGGAAGTGAAGAAAAAATGTTCTTTAAAGACCCAAAAACGATTCCGCCAAGTACTAAAGAATACGATGTTCTGACCCTTACTTCAAACGAGGCGGGTGTACTATGGGTGCCTGAGAACGGTATTGTGCTGGGCTTTTTCTTCACTACCACTAAAACTTCGTTTGCATTTGAAGATGAGATCTCGGAATTTCGAATCAATGTGGGGTACATATTTGAGTAAACAGCCCATGACAAGTCAATCAAATTAACCAGGCGTTTCATTACCCTGGGCAAGATGTTGATCAACCTTCTCAATCACCGTTTCCGGTTTCAATTCCTTAAGGCATTCCAAACCACATTCCGGGTAGACACAGCTGTTCTTGCATCCCGGATCATACTCCACAGCAAGATGACGCGGATTATTCGGAGGAGTCCAGTTCTTCATCAAGGGTCTGCCAAAAACAGCAACCGTCTTGGTGCCGGCTGCAATGGCAAAATGCATCGGGCCGTTGTCATTGCCCAAATGAAGATCAACGGTTTCAAGTAAAGCAACCGTTTCCGAAATGCTTGGCATGTCATACCTGGGCAGGGCCGACCGTTTCATGTTATCCTTCACTTTTTTCACAAAATGGAATTCTCCCGGTCCCCATAAAAACAGAATCTGGGCCGCATACTTGTCTGCCAGGTAATCGCAAACCCGGGCGAAGTATTCGGCAGGCCAAACCTTGTAGTCTCTCCTGGAAACAGGTGAAACGGAAACCAACGGTCGGTTGTCCGATACACCGATGCTGGAAAGGATTTGCTTTGCTTTTACTCTCTCTCTTTCAGTAATAAAAAAGTCCAGTTTGGCATCCCTGGAGTTGACCCCGAGGGATGATAACAAGGTCATCTTTTGCAGTGCCGAATAATGAATATGCCCGGGTGTATCAACGGGGTGGGTATAAAACAGGGATCTACCTTTTAAATTAAAACCAATTCGCTTACGGGCTCCAATCAATCGGCTGATCAAGGCTGTATTGGGCATCCCTTGAAAATCCACTGTGGTTGTATACTGCTCTCTTCTCAATTGACGAAGAATGCTGATGACCTCACGAAATCCCGGTTTTCCAGAAATCTTTATCACTTTCGAAACATAGGGGTTGTACGCAAAAATCTGGTCCGACGGTGACTGAGTTAGAAAATGAATTTCACCATTTGGAACTCTACGGTACAGCTCGCGAACGGCAGGTGTTGTCATTAACACATCACCAATTTGCTTAGGTTGAATCAGGAGAACTTTTTCCGGCATTGGGGTTTGGATGGATTATTGGGAGTTATCAACCGTTGGTTGATGAGTCATTTCGATTCCTTGATGAAATTGGAACAATTCTTTGGCGAACCTTGCAGTGTCCCTGCATGATCTGTAGTCAATAACGCCCCCAACCAGACCTCCTACAAGAGGAATTGCCTTGCTGACTCTTGTCAACCCTTTTTGAGCTGCAATCTGCATCAGTTTAGCGGCTATAGCCTGGTTAACGATTGAAAGGGTCCTGGTTGGAATAGAGCTTAATCCTTTCTTTCTGAGATACGCTTCAACATCTTCCAGATTTTGATTAAGGATCTCTTTTGCCTTATTTCCCAAAAGGCATAGCGCAATAGACATTCGAACCGGCGGATCATCGATATCAAAACCGCCGATATGAGCCATGGCTGCCACCATCCTGGTTTGCAATATCCAGTTAATGCCAAGTGACGCGGGTATGGCAACTGGTAAAGTAACGATACCACCCAGGCTGGTGACAAATCCTGATGTGAAATTCTTTCGTTCTTCCCAGCGGATAAGCGCGTCTATTCGCTCAAGTTTGCTTTTGAAAGCGGGATTGTTGATATACTTGTCTCCGAGTTCCTTGGCACTTGATAGACCAGGCCCACCTTTAATGCCTATCTGTAAAATCTGTTTTAAAACATAAGTGGGATCTTGCCCCGGACCTTCATTTTTCATTGCTTTTTTCGGGAACACGTTTCATTGGCTTATTGCCTATAGCTGACGAGAAACTCAAAGCTAGCGAGTCTTTTAGACATGTAAGCTAAATCAGTTTAACATTCTGACTTTATGGAATGGATTTTACAGATAAATAAGAGATTCGCAAAGTCAATCCCGTGACACGAGCATTGAAGAAATTGACTTTTTGGGATACACAATCTAAGTTTTATACTCATTGTCAGGGATTAGAGGATAAAACCGGAAGCCTGAATATGCGCCATTCTATTGGTTCAAGTTCATAAATATCTTCTGATGGGTTATAGCTGAGAACTGAAAAGCGAAAGCCGAGCACCGTATCATGCATTCTTATGATTGTTGATTAAAAAGCAGTATTGCGAATAATCACCCGGACATAAAACAGGGATAGCATACCAAGGATTTACCATGAAACTGGAAGTTAGAAAAAAACCGCTGTTTGGACAGCATAAGTATTCACCTAAAAAATTGATCAAGGAGCTGACCAATCATCCGGATATTGAAAAAGTGCTGGAAGAGCATCCCCCAAAAAAGGCATTCGGAAGCAATCCTAAAAAATATGTCCAGGAAATATTGAAAGAGATCGTAGCCACACCTTCTCCTGCTGTTGTTGAAGGACTAAGACGCAGTCTGCGCATGCTTTGGTATCGAATTTTCAACGGTCTTGAAATCCAGGGGCTCGAAGAATTGAAAGCCCAGATCGGTGGTAAACAGCTAATCTATTTGCCGTCACATCGGAGTCATTTGGATTACCTGCTGTTGTCTTATGTGTTGGACGAACACTACATGGAAATTCCACACATTATTGCCGGTAATAATTTGAATGTTACCGGTGTCGGGAAAGTTCTGAAAGGCGGCGGAGCTGTGTTTATGAGACGTGTATTCCGCAATCAACCTGTTTATGCAACGGCATTTATCACTTACCTGTATTATTTATTGGATCATCGGTTTCCCATTGAACTTTTCATTGAAGGGGGGCGATCCCGAACCGGGAAAAATCTGCTACCAAAAATCGGTCTGCTATCAATGCTGGTGGAATATTTGATCAAGAACCAGGATAAGGATCTGCATTTTGTCCCCGTATCATTTACTTATGAAAGAGTTCCGGAGGAAGGTGCCTATATCAAAGAACTTAACGGAGGAGAAAAACAACAGGAAAACCTGTTGGAGATGATCAATGCCTTCAAGGTTTTGAAAAAGAACTTCGGTAAAGTCTACGTGTCTTTTGCGCCACCCATGTCTGCACGCGACATGATTGCCCGCTACCTTGAAAAAAACAAACTGGATCAGATTCCCGATCCTGATTCGGAAGATTTCAGAGAACTCTCATTTTCGCTGGGTATGGAAGTAATGGATCAAATCAATATCTATACCCGGACATCGGCAGTCCCTGTTGTGGCAACGGCCCTGCTTTCGGAACGGCACCGCGGCTTCCAGAAAAATGAATTGTTGGAAAAGAGCCGATTTCTGGTAAATCTCTACCAGGCTGTCCATCCAAGAGCGTTGGATACTTTGGTTGAGAGTGAAGGAGGGCTGGAAGGCATAGTTGAGTTTTTGATTCAAAGCGGGACCGTCGGATGTATCCATGATCCTGATGAAGATATCTACTATTTTGACACCAAAGACAAAATACGACTGAATCTTTATAAAAACATCTTTGTTCACCATTACGTCATTCCTTCAATAATCGCGTTAAAGCTTAAGCATGGTGTCAATACCAGGGACAAACTGTTGGAAAGCATCTTTTTGTTTAACGATCTATTGAGGTACGAATTCCGTTTTCCGCAATCCTATGATTTTACGGAAGCTGTTGATACAATGCTGAAATTTGCCCTGGAACAGGAACTCGTTACGGAAAAGAAAGGGGTTTACAGTATCAACACAAAAAACCAGAAAAAAATCAATATGCTGGCCAATATTCTCCTGCCTTTCCTGGAGTCTTTTTATGTGGCAATTAACGTTCTTACCTCAAAAAAAGCCGCTTTTCCCATGGATTCAAAAAACTTGGTTGAAGTCTTTCGGGAAACTCATCATAAACTTCTGTTACTGGGGAAGATCGATTCATTGGAAGGAAACCTGACGGTTAGTTATAACAACATTATCAGGTTTTTCACGGAGGAGGAGATATTAAGTGTCTCTGAATCAGGCAAAAGAAAGAAACTGATCAAAAAAGGCGAAGACTTTGAGAATATTCATGCCCTTAACGAAAGGTTTTTCCCTGCAGAAAGTGAATTGATCAGTGCTGGTGAGTGGTAGTAATCGGTTATTCGGAGTTCTGCTATTTTTTCCAGGTTTGGGGAAGGAAAAGGATTAAAACGGTAAGTATTTCCAATCTTCCCATAACCATATCCAGAGAAAGAACCCATTTGGTAAAGTCTCCCAGGTGAGCATAGTTATCTGTCGGCCCTACTGTTCCAAAACCTGGCCCGATATTACTTAAACAGGCAACAACACTTCCTAAAGCAGTCACCATATCGTTTGTTTCGATCGAAACCAGCAGGATGGAAAAGATCATAACCGCCGTGTAAACAAAAATAAAACTAAGAATATTTGCCAGTACCTCCCTGTCCACAACAGCATCCTTAATTTTGACGGTTCGAATCAAATTTGGATGTATCAGCTTTAACATTTCCACATACATATATTTAATGACCAGCATGAATCGCACTGCCTTTATCCCTCCGGAGGTGCTACCTGCGCATCCACCCATGAGCATTAAGAGCAAAAGTATAAACTGGCCGAAGACAGGCCAAAACTCATAGTCTGCCGTGCCAAATCCCGTGGTTGTCAAAATGGAAGCAATGGTGAAGCCGGCATTACGCAACACGTCAAGAAAGTCACCTCCTTGTTTGATTAAGATGGAAGTACAAATGGCAACCAGGGACAAAACTATGATGATAAAATAAAATCTCAATTCCGAATCCTGGCTGTATACCCTGTAATTAAACCCTCTAAACATGAAGTGATAATGCAGGGCGAAGTTGATACCGGCTAATATCATAAATGCGGTAATTATCCATTCGATTACAGGCGAATGAAAACCCGCTATACTTGAGTTATTAGTACTGAATCCACCGGTGGACATGGTTGTTAATGAGTGATTTACAGCATCAAATAAACTCATTCCTGCTAACCATAACAAACCAATCAGAATCACCGTAAAAATCAAATAAACAATCCATAATATCTTTGCTGTATCCTGGATTCGCGGTGTTAGTTTTTCTGCCGTAGGACCGGGAACCTCCGCCTGAAATATGCCCATACCGCCAATGTTCAAATAAGGAATGATTGCAAGCGCAAAGACTATAATTCCCATACCCCCCATCCACTGGGTAAGGCTTCGCCACAGCAAGACAGCGGGAGGGAGTGCTTCGATGTTGGTGAGTACGGATGCCCCGGTCGTTGTAAATCCGCTGACAGATTCAAAAAAAGAGTCTGTAAATGAAGGAATATAGCCGGAAACATAATAAGGAATACTGCCAAACAGACTGGCACTGAGCCAGCCAAAAGTAACCAATGCATAACTATCACCGGTTTTTAACGATGATTTGGATTTTGGAACCATAAAAAGCAGGGCCGCCACAACAGATGAGACTCCAATAGCAATCAAAAAAGCCGGAAAATCATCTGTTCCGGCAAAAAAAGAATAAACAGCCGGAATTAGCAGAAATGCGGCCAATACTCCTATGATGACTCCGACGGCCTTTAATATAGATCCAAATTGCATGTGAAAGTAGGTAAAAAGATGCTGAATTAAACCACCGTTGCTTTTATAGTGAATGCAGCATGTTTAAATTTAAAATGCTTTTTTGAAGATCAGATTAAAAATGACATGGCCTGCTTTCGGTCAAATCGATGCAAAACCAGCAAAACTATGTCTCCAGCCACTAGAAAGGTGTCTCCTTTGGCAAGTAAAAAGGTGTTTTTTCGTTTGATCATCCCTATCAGAACATTCTCCGGAAGAGTTAAATGCTTTAGGGGAATGTTCAGGCATTTTGATTGTGGCTCGAGATGAACTTCGAGAACTTCGATCTGGCTGTTAACCAACGAAAAATAGGAAGAGACGTTGGTGCCTTGGATAAATTGCACCAGGTATCTTGCGGTCAACACGCGTGGACTGATCCCCATGGTAATCGGTGTGTTTTGATCAATAATTTGTACCAGTTCCGGTTGTTGAACCAGGCAAATAGTCCTTTCCACACCCTGGTCGCAGGCCAGTAAACAAGATGTAATGTTAACCGACTCAGAGTCGGTTACCGATATGAAATAATCGGCGCTGTCGATACCTTCGGCAGTTAACTGGTTGCGATCCGTGCCGTCAAAGTTCAAAACCAGGGTTTTCTGAAGAGACTCAGCTATGTGATAGCTGCGTGAAAGATTATGCTCGATCAGTTTTACTTCCTGATTTGCTTTTTCAAGACCTTCAGCTATTTTTAAACCAATATTTCCACCCCCGTTGATGAATATCTTTCGGGTTTTTGAATATTTTTGTGCATAACCCAGAATCCGCCTTAAAGCCACGAAATCTTTTTCCTGATAGATAAAATAGACCACGTCGCCATATTTAATAATATCTTCCTTTTGGGGAATGAAAGACAGATTCTTGCGCTGGATGATGGCGATCTGAAAAAGATTTCGTTTAAACTCCTTTTTCAAAACCTCAACGGTACGACCAATAATTCTTGAGTACTCAGTCATCCGGTAACCGGTCAGTAGTATACTCCCATCCAGAAACAAATGACTGTCAATAATGTTTGGCGTTGAAACCATCCTCACCAGTTCGTCAGCAACCAGTGAAACGGGATTGATAACCCAGTCAATTCCCAGGGATTTTAGTGAGAACTCTTCCCTGGCGGTTGCCAAATCAACCTGCCGGATACGGCAAATCGTCTGTTTGGCCCCTGCCTCAGAAGCCAGTTTGCAGGCTATCATGTTGGTTTCATCGGAGTTGGTGATGGCAAGAAAAAGATCAACACTTTCCAGATGGGTTGGAGACAAAAACTGACTATCAACAATATTCGAATGATCGGTTTTAACACCGTATTCCTGCTTAAGTTTCTCCAGCACATCAGCATTGGTATCGATCACCAATAAATCCTGATCTTCCCTGCTGAGGTTTTCTATTAGGTGAAAACCGACTTCACCGGCGCCTGCAATAACTATTTTCAAGCATTCTCCTCGGGGTTTATGGACATCAACATCACAACAACACAACCTTCCAAAATCATAGGCACTTTAAACAGGCTTCGTCAAAACCGAGAAAGGTTCCAACGTGAGTCAAATGATAGCTTTAAACTGTTGTGTTCCGGACGGAGAAAGCGGCTTATGTGGAAGGGACTAACAACTGTGCGGCTTTTCAAGGTGGATCAAAAATTCCTGGTTACCACTTTTTTTGCCTTGGATAGGGGATTGATCCAACGCTTTGCAAACAAAGCCAATCGATTGGGCATACTTTTTAACAGTTTCAACAACTTGATCATGGGTTTTATTGTCGTTGACCAGACCGCCTTTTTTCACCTGGTCTTTTCCAACCTCAAATTGGGGTTTGATTAACGCAATGACTTGTCCGCCCTTGACAAGAAAACGAAAACAGTTGCCAAGGATTTTTGTGAGGGAGATAAAACTTACGTCGATTACGGCCAGTTCCACATATGTTCCAACTTCAGCCATGGTGAGATATCTGAAATTACACTTTTCCATGTTTTTGACTCTGGGATCGGTTACCAGCTTCCAGTCCAGCTGGTTTGTTCCTGAGTCAATAGCAAACACGTAACTAGCCTGATTCTGCAACAAGCAATCGGTAAACCCTCCTGTAGAAGCGCCTATATCCATTGCCAAGCGGTTTTTGACCTCAATATTGAATTGTTGAATAGCCTTGGCTAGTTTTAGGCCCCCGCGGCTCACATAAGGTTGGTCTTCACCCAGTAATCTTATCTCACTATCCACAGGAAACTTCTGTCCCGGTTTTTCAACCTTTTGTGCACCGACCAACACCTTCCCGGCCATTATGTATGCCTGTGCCCTTTCTCTGCTTGGAGCCAATCCTCTTTCAAAAATCAATTTATCGATTCTGTCTTTTTTTGTCATGCAGTGAAGGTGTTATGGAAAGATCGATGGAATACACTCGATACCAGGTGAAATTAATTTGCTAAAGCTAATTTGCAGGTGACCGGAATGCTTTTCGGAAGATGATTGGTTGATGCTTAGTTGGCAGCTGAGGCAGGAATGAATTGATGAGGCTTGCCAGATAGATATCATTCAGCAAGCCTTAAATCGATTAAAGATGGTCTGTCTCATCAACTAGGGATTCAAGATAATCCTGATCCCGAAGGATGATATGGTGCTTGTTCATTTCAATGACGCTGGTTTTCTCAAGTCGCCCGAGAACTCTCACCACTGTTTCGGTGGTTGTTCCAGCCATGGCAGCGATTTCTTTTCGAGTTAGGGGCATGTTTAGCTGATACAGACCGTCTTCCTGGAAGCCTATTTTTTTTGTGAGGTTCAGCAAAATTTTTGCCACTCGTGATTCAATTCTTGTGAGTGCCATTTCCGGCACTTTTCGCATCATCTGCTGACTATTCTGGCTGCTTAGTTTCAGAAACTTGCGGTAAATTTCCGGATGTTTATCTAAAAAATCAAAGAAAGGTTCTTTCGGAATCTCAACCAGGGTGACTTCGCCTTCTGTTACAGCCCGAACAGCGTAAGTCTGCTCGCTGAAGATAGCCAGAATTCCAAAAAACTCGCCTTCGGTAGCAATACGAAGAATCATTTCCTGGCCAGGTTTCAAGCTGCGGATGACTTTTACCATTCCTTTATTTACAAAAGTGAACTTCTTGGCGATATCTCCTTGCTCAAAAATAACCTCGTTCTTTTTTAATGTCCGAATGGTTGTCAGTTTTGAAAGCTCAAGCAGCAGGTCATGGCTCAAATCCTGAAACAATTCCAGAGTTTTTAATGTTGCAACCCTGATTTCATGATCGAATTTTTTATTCACAGGTGAGCCTTTCATATATTAATCTCATAATTCGCAAACATGTTGATTCCTAATTATTCCAAGTACCTTTTGAGGCGCCCTTACAATAAACGACAAGATTTTCCTAAGTTATATGACCCCAAACAATAAATCAATGAAAATATATTGAGATATAATAGGATCAGAGATTTAGCCGAATGTACTTCCCGAGTTAGAGGGTGTAAGATACTTGTAAAATTGCCCCCTCTTTGTAAGAAGATTGGTAATGGTTTAACCTTTTGGATTGGTGAACGGGTTTTTAGAATTCAAATAAACAATGTTTTGTATCAGCAGTTCGAGGGTTCAACAACGGGGGTTTGATTTGGACAATGAATAGCTGAAAATTTCAGTGTTTATCTAACTTTATTTTATTTTATGGATGCGAATAAATCAACAATAATGAAATCTGCCAGAAATATGTCCGGAAGAATTAATTGGTTTCCCGGACATATGGCCAAGGCTCTTAAGCAGGTTAAGGAAAAAATCCGTAAGGTCGATATTGTTGTTGAAATTCGGGATGCCAGAGTTCCCCTGGCTTCCGGTAACCCTTCCATAAAAGAAGTCATTGGGGGAAAGCCCCATTTGGTCGTCCTAAACAAAACAAATCTTGCAGATCAATTGATCTGTGAGCACTGGAAAAAATGGTTTCAGGCCGAATCCAAATCCGCGGTTTTTGTTAACGCCCTGCAAGCTAAAAGTTTGAAGAAAATTACCAGCACTTGTAAAGACATTATGAAACCGCGCTGGCAAAAGTTTAAAAACAAGGGAATCAAACCCCCGCCTCTAAGATTGATCATTGTGGGTATCCCAAATACCGGAAAATCCACCATTATTAATCGACTTACCAGCCGTAATGCAGCTCGAACCGGTGATCGACCCGGCGTTACCAGGAATCAGGAATGGATTGTGTTGGGTAAGGATCTGGAATTACTGGATACCCCGGGAATCATGCCTCCCAGGATAGAAACCGAGGAAGAAGGAATGTGGCTTTGTGCCATTCATGCCATTAAGGATGAAATTATCGGAAAAGAACAAGTTGCTGCATATGTTATTAATCAATTGCTGGAAACAAAATCCGAACAATTAAAAAAACGATACCATTTGAATTGCCTGGATCATAATGCTGAAGAACTTCTCCTACTCATAGGTGAACAATTAAACTATAAAAGGCAAAAAGGGAATATTGATATCACAAAAACTTGTGGACAGGTTCTTCAGGACTTTAGAAAGGGATTGCTGGGGCCGTTCAGTTTTGAGATTCCGCCGGACAATTAAACCGCTTTTGGGTTTCAATTTTTAGCACAACCATTGACCCGGTTTAAGCGTTATCTCAAACTTTACAATTTGCTCGGCAAGCTGTTTGCATTTCAGCGAAACCTTATTATCCGCAAAAACAGTCCTTTTGTGCTGACAATGGCAGGATGAAATTTTTGATTTTCTCCTCCTCATTTACCACCTGAAGTTCCCTGGTAAAAGTATACAAATAATCAATAATAACAACTTATTTTACCAGTTTTAAACCGGGAGGAAGGTTGGGCAGGCAGATTAAGATTGCCGGTTCCGGTTTAAAGCTTTTTTATTATCGTTTGAATATAACTCATCCATTCGTGACTAGTGGGGAACGCAAGGATGAGTGAGGTCTTAAAACCAAATGACACAAGAAAGATCAAATAATCCACAGGAAGAAGAGCGTTTCAGTCTCAGGCCCATTGAAGAGGGGGCCAGGTTCCCTTTTTCCTGTCACCCGGGTGTTTCCTGCTTTAACGAATGCTGTAAGCAGATCGATGTGCTTTTAACCCCGTTCGATGTTGTCCGCATGAAGAATGTTCTAGGCATTCAATCAGACGAGTTTATGGTAAAGTACGCGGAAATGCAGAAATTCAAGGGCACTGAGCTTCCTCTTTTAAAGCTCAAAATGAATGAGGGTGAAAAATGCGTTTTCCTGGGTGAGGAAGGATGCACCATATATGAAAACAGGCCGGTCGTCTGTCGCAATTACCCGACCGGTGTGGCTACAAAAAAGCCTGATGAAGAAGCAGGCAAGAACTCCTTTTTTATCATTGAGGAGAAGATGTGTAAGGGTCACTTTGAAAAGGATCAGTGGACCGTACACGAGTACAAAGAAAACCAGGGCGCGACTGAGTTGGATAAGCAGAACCATACCTGGTTGGAGATCGTCGCAAGGCTGAAGTCCATGGAATTGAAAAATGACCGGGATCAAAAAATGAATATCTTTATCATGGTCAGCTATGATTTGGACTCATTTCGCAGCTTTGTGTTCAACAGCAGTTTTTTAAATCGGTTTGATATTAAAGACGAAGTTGTAAGCCAGATCAAATCCGATGATGAGGAACTGCTCAAATTCGGCTTCGAATGGTTAAAGTTTGCTCTTTTTGCAGAGGGGCCGATTCACCCGCGGAAGTAATCAGGTCAAGTAGTCGGAGGGCAATGAGCATATGCTCGTAAAATACCTGATTTAAAAAGGATATTTGCTCCTTGATTTATGATTTACATCATTCCGATTCTCTTGACAGGAGGTGCTGAACGGGTAGAATAATCCTTGTTTTTTTTGGATCTTCAGTATGGGATTCATAGATAAAGAACTAATTAAAGAAGTGTTTTTATTAACCTTTTGCAAAACTAAACCTTCTTCTAGGAGATATTAGATGCCAAGTTTTGTAATGACTGAAAAGTGTGACGGTTGCAAGGGTCAGGATAAGACAGCTTGTATGTATATTTGTCCTCATGACCTGATGAACCTGGACATGGAAAAAATGAAGGCGTGGAATCAAGAACCTGAGCAGTGCTGGGAATGCTACAACTGCGTAAAAATTTGCCCACAGCAGGCTGTCGAGGTTCGCTGCTACGCTGATTTCGCCCCTCTGGGAGCTGCTTGTATCCCAATGAGAGGAACAGACACTATTATGTGGACTATCAGATTCCGCGACGGAATGATTAAGCGATTCAAGTTCCCGATCAGAACAACTGACGAAGGTGCTGCTGACATTTCAAGCGGCGTTCAGGCGGTTGACGTTGACGTTTCAAGGATCAAAGAACAAGGTCTTTTTACTCAGATTTTTAACGGCGTTACTCTTAAAACTCCGTAATCTACTGACATTTTTTCGCTTAATTTTTCTCATTACCCCTAATTTAGGAGTGTTAGCGTAATGGAACCAAAAGTTAATAATTTTGAATTTTGTGAGAAGCCGGAAATCGTCGTCCATGAGACTGACGTACTGCTGATCGGTGGTGGTATGGCTGCTTGCGGTGCTGCGTATGAAGCAGACCGATGGGCTAGTCCACAGAAAATTAGAGTAACCATGGTTGATAAGGCTGCCGTAGATAGATCAGGCGCTGTAGCTATGGGACTTTCCGCTATTAATACTTACATGGGTAAAAA
>JANQLH010000052.1 GCA_028280735.1 SAR324 cluster bacterium
TTCAGGGTAAAAGAAAATCAGTACCAGAAAGAACTTCGGGACCTGCAAAATAAATCCGGAACTCCGCATTCTTCTCAAACATCTGATAATGCGGAGACTCCTCAAACGGTTCTGATCCCCGAGTATTCGGAAACATTCAGGAAAAAATGTGAATCTCTTCCCAATCGGGTTGTTGAAAAAGCATTAAAAGAGATAACCGGCTTTGCGGTATTGGAGCCTACCACCATGAAAAAAGTGAGACAGATCGAATCAAAATCCGATCTCTACCGCATTCGTATAGGGATGGACTTCCGATTAATGATCTCCTGGAATAAAAACGTGCGGGTTTGCGCCTTGGATATCATCAAAAGGGCTGATCTGGAGACCTGGTTGAAGCAACACACCTGAATCCCTTCCAACCAGTTCCGGCTAATCGATATAAAACAGAATATCAGTGAGATCATCGGTTAAGGATTCGATACTATCCAGTTCTTGCGCCTGAATCGCCTTTTCCAGTGCTGTTATAATATCTCTCATTTCCGCCGCGTCATCCTCATTGGCTAGCTCCAACTTGGTGCGGGCTTTATCGATCATTGTTTTGGCCACATAGATCTTTTGATCTTGTTTGTGATCCACGTTCGCTTCTGCTTCCGGTTCATTATCGGCATAATCGTCTTCGAAGATCTCAGCCAGTTTGTTTAAGGACTCGGAAATATCGCTGTGTTCGAAGGAGTTTTCGATGGTGATTTGTTTTCGACGACCTGTACTTTTTTCGGTGGCAATCACCGTAAGAATTCCATTGAGATCAAGGTTCATACTCAATATGATTTCCCGGTTGTCGGCGTTTTTGGAAAGATCAATTATCTTGAAGGAACCAATTAGTTTATTATCACTGGCTACTTCCTGATCGCCCTGGTAGATTTCCACTTGGATTTGGGGCTGATCGGGGTGCATTTTATAGAATATTTTGCTTTTGCTGATCGGCAGAGGAGAGTTTCTGGAGATCACCGGTACAAATATATCGTCATTCGTGATATCTCCAAATTGGCCGGTTGCAGCCGCCCTGGTACCGAATGTATAAGGCGTGATATCCACAAGGATCGAATCGATATCACTGTTTTCGATGATAGCTCCCTGAATGGCAGCTCCAAGGCAGACGCTCTGATCAGGATCTATATCGCCTGAAGGAGCGATATTGAAGATCTTTTCAAATTCATCGGTAATCAAGGGTATTTTTGAGGACCCACCAACCAGCAGAATCTGATCGATATCCTTGGCATCCGTTTTAGCGTCGTTTAAGGCCACATGCATCAGCTGAATTGTTCGATCGATGAATGGGTGGAGGATAGACTCAAATGCTTCTCTGCTGATTTCAAGCTCCACTGCCAATGGAGGGGTGTTTTTTTCGATTTGTATATTTTCGATGATTGTGTAGTAGGGATGATTGGACAGCTCGATTTTGCAGGTTTCCGCGATCTGCAAAAGCTTATGCCCGGCATCTTCTTCCGGATCAATCGTGGTTTTGTATTTTTCGGATATCATCTGGGCAATCAAACGCCTGAATTCGATGTCGATATCATCGCCTCCCAGGTGATTGTCTCCATGGCTAGAGATCACTTCTACCAGGTTGTTTGAGATATTAACCACTGAGACATCGAAAGTACCCCCGCCAAAATCGTAAACGATAGCTTTTATTTCTTTTTGTTGATTATAGTTGTATGCCAGGGAGGCGGCTGTGGGTTCGTTGATGATCCGTTCAACTTTGAATCCCGCAATTTCACCAGCTATGGCAGTGGCTTTTCGCTGGTCATCCGAAAAATAAGCGGGAACGGTAATAACGGTATTGGAGAATTCACAGTCGAATTGTTTCTGCGCAGTTTCCTTAATATGTCTTAGGATCATCCCTGAGATTTCTTCCGGAAGGTAGTCCTTGTTGTTCAGCGTTGTCCGGGTATCGCTCCCCATTTTCCTTTTAATCGATTTAACACTGTTTTCAGGATTGAGAAAATACTGATTTAATGCTGTTTGTCCAATCATCAGTTTCATTTCTGAATCGAAAGCGACAACACTGGGTAGCAGTTTGGAACCTTCAAACTCAACAAATTTTGTTTTTCCGTCTATAACGACGCTCGCCAGGGAGTTTGTCGTTCCTAAATCAATCCCTAAAATCATTTCATTCCTTGTTTTGTCTGTTAAAAAAGGTTGCTTTTGCGGTTAATCTGGTGATGGTTTTACAGGCTATTTTGATTTTCACGCGAGCTCGTTATCCTCCTTTCCGGAATGGCTTTCAAATGGCGGTATTTTGGTCACGTTTACTTTGACTTTGGCAAATCTCAGCACTTTATTTTGCAACAAATAACCTTTTTCAAGCGTTTCGAGAACTTTCTGATCGGGTTGCCTCGGATCGCTGGTCTTTTCGATTGCCGTCATGGTTGAAGGATCGAAAATCTCACCGTCCGAATCGACTGGAAACATGCCCGATTTTTCCATAAGGCGTTCTAACTTCTTCACGATCATATCGACATTTTGGGTGATATAGTCGATATCCTTTTGTAAAAAGAATTTTCTGAGCCAAGTCCGGAAGCCATGTTGACTGTTGTTCAGCATGAGCGGCAAGGCCTGTTGAAATGGACGGATAAAATCCATAATCTCTGCCAGTGAAAGTAAAATCGAATCTGTTTTGGTATGTTCGTTGTTTGCCACCAACGTATTTATATTATCCCGTAACTGCCTATTGAAGTGTGTTTCTTCATCGAAATAGGTTTTTAAGGTATCCAGGCGGCTTTTTTCCGTTCGATTCATTTGCCGGAACTCTGACCTGATGGCTTCTAACTCGATGAATAGAGATTTTAGATCGATTTGGTTGTCCGCATCTACGGGAGTAATGTGATCCAGCTCAATTTGCTCTAATGCTTTTTCCTCCTGTTCTACTAATTCCCTGATTCTGTTTTCGATTTGCTCTTTAGATAGTGTTGACATAAGTTGTTCCATTTATCAGCGGTTATAGTCTTGTCAATTGTTAAGCATAGGGTTTTATAGTCTTCCAATGAGATGTCTTGCTCATGCCCAAACAGGAAGTACTCCAGTCTTTTTTGATGGGTTTCGATTAATTCATAAGCTTTTCTGACGACCTTATATTCTTCCGGGAAATGTTCAGGGGGGTATTTTTTTATGGATTCCAGATACGCTTTGCGGACTGTCTCATCATCGTCACAGAATGCTAATCCTAATACTTTAAAGGCGATCATCAGCACTCCTCGTCATCGATTATATCAAACAGGTCGATTTGGTCATTTTTGCTTTCTATCTCTTCTTCTATCTTTTTTTTCATTTCTCGCTGCTTTTTTTGTTCTTCTTTTTCTCGTTTCTGCATTTCCTGCCATTCTTTTTCATCCTGTTCGGCTTGTTTATGTGCACTATCAAAATCAGCATAGTCGTCTCCGTCTTTGAAATCATGACCATGAAAAACTGCTGCTTTCGAAAACGCTGTCAGGATGGGTAAATCAAATGTTTTTTTGATAGCCTTCAAATCCAGAAAGTCATTTTTGTGGCAATCTTCAAGCAAGTAGTGACCGAACCATCTAAAACTGAATGGATAGTCTTCCCATAATAACTTGATTTCATCGATCACTTCGTTGGATTCAACTGCTTGGCTTTCACGCAGGAACGAATCAAGGTCATCAAAAAAATCACTGTAATAAGCCAGTTTATCTATTGTTTTTTTACCGGAAGGGCTGATTAGCCAAGCCACGGTTACTTCATCCAGCAATATAGATTTTATTTTAGGACGGCTGATTTTTGAGAGGATCAGGTTTTGCAGTAAAATAAAACCTTTATGCCCAGGGTAATTGTTAACGGCGAGACAAACAAATCCCACGAATGACCGGTTCCAATTGTTGGATATGGACAGCAGTATTAACTCCAAATGCTGGAGTTCCGTGAGGGATCGGTCCGTTTTTTCCTGTTGAATAAAATGAAGGGTGAGATCGGACATTAGGTCTAAAAATCCGGAGGGGGTTTTCGAATTATTGTCTAATGCATGTCGCAGGAAAACCAGGTAATTATCTGCATTGAGGTTTTCTCGAATCCCGGTCGATATTGGATCAAGAACTTGATTCATGTACCTGGCGGTCTCCTGTGTTTCGATGATCAACAAAAGTAGTTTTAAAGCGATTCGACCGTTTTCAGGAGGTGACGGGTATTTTTGAAACATAAGCTCCTTCAATGTTTTCAGGTCGATAACTGCCAGGGAGTATTTTTTAAGCAAAGCTTTTGTTTCCAACAGAGTGTAACGTTCAACTAAAGTGCTTTGTTTGGGATCGATATAAGGCAATGCTGATTCCAGATCTTTATCGATCAGATGATGGTTCGACTTGTTTCTCTTATTGATAATTCCTTCAAAGCAATTGAGGATTCTGTCATCGATCTCTCTGTCCAGGGGGGCAAACTTTTTCGCTTTGTTGAAGAACTCAATGGCTTTTTTGTATGTCTTGTTTTGAAACGCAATCTTACCCGCTAGGTTGAATCCATCGGGCTCTGAAGGGAACTTAGTCAAAAAGCGGTCAACAGCTTTGTTAATCACCGAAGTCTTAACGTTTGTTTTTCTATAGTACTCGATCAACAAGGTATGTATCTTGGGATTGTGGTCAGAGTAATCAATGGCTTTCTCAAGATTGCTGATCGGGCGATCATAAAGGTCTTTCCGGACATGACGTTCAAACAAGCTGCCAAAAATCGAAGATCGTTTTTTGTCGGGAATATCAAAGCTTCTTGCGTAGTGAAACACAATCTCGGCTTTTAGTGACTCGGTATCAAATAGTGATGAATTACTCTCTTCTATATCCCTGATCAATCGCTCATGCATCTTTTCCAAATGCTTATTATCAAAGTTTCTGTATTCATTCAGTTTTAAATAAAGATGTCCGGTGTTTATGGCCAATTCCTCGGGGTTGGCGATCTGTTCCAGGAGTGTCAGTTCGAATTTTGAATTATTACGTGACCATTGGTGCCTGCCATGACCGTCGTTTAATAGTAAGTACAGGATAAATCCATACTGCTCGGGATGCTGCTTTCTAATCCGGCTCAATCTCGGAATGTGTTTGTTCAAGGAGGTTTTTGACTGATTTGTTATGCCTGAAAGGGCCGCAACCAACGTGCAATGCTCCCCAAAAAGGGTTTTGACGAGTTCCAGTTCCTCATCGCCAATTGCACTGGTATCAGTTTTTCCCTCAAGAAAAGCCAGGTAATCACGCAGTTTGGATACCAAAAAAGCGGGGAAGTAACCTTGAGGCATTTTTTTGGGGATTAATTCAAGGCTTTCGGAGTCGCTTGCGAGAAATGCCTGAATACCCTTGTGAATGAGATACCAAGAGCGATAAGGAGAATCCGGTTTAATGGCAGATAGGATTTTTGGGGTTTTATCGGGCTGGTATCCATTTAAAAAAGCCTCTTTTACATAAAAAACGTCTTTGAATTCGTTGTGTTGCTTGATGAATTGACGGTCCGGTTTTTCATTGAAAAAAAGAATTTCGGCAATTCGATGGTGAAAAGAATTCGGGATCTCCTCTTTGTCGGAGAAATGCTCCAGTAGCTGTGAGTCGTTTAGATTCAACAGCTGGAGATGTTTGTCAATTTCCTGAAACAAAGGACCTGGAAATCTTTTTTTTGCTTCGGTGATTAGTTTTTGAGCTTCGTGTGGTTTTCCCAGATCTTTAAAGATTTCAATCCGCTGTTTCAGAATGGATTTGAACAAAGAGATGTTGTCGTCTGATTCAAATCGTTCTAAAAGCACTTTGGTCAAATCATAGGCTTCATCTACGGACTGCCTGGAAATGAGACTATTGATTTTGTCCTTGAGCTTTTGTTCGGAGAATTTGTGGGGATTATCCAGCTTGCGTTTCTTCTTACTCTTTTTTTTAGGCATGATAAAATGTTTTAAGTAACACGAAGGTATTCAGTTTTCGGATGCGCGGGCTGTTATCGATAGCTATCGCTTTCTCGCAGAAACGTCTTGCCTGGTCAATGTTTCCTTTTTTCAAACTTGCCAAAGCGTTAAAATAAAGCACTTCCGCTGTCTGCTCGCAGCTGAAGACCAGCGCGAAGTCGAATCCGCAACGATAACACTCATTGTTATCCTTGATTCGAGCATTACAGTTAGGACACTTTTCCATGAAATGTGAGTTCAGTAAGTATTAATATCGGCAAATAAAGCGCCAAAAGTGATCATCATAATGATGCTTGAGCAGAAAAAAAATCCATAACTGTTTTTCAAAACCTTGTTCCCTGGTTTGTTTAGGGCAATATGCCTGATTCAAATAATAGAAAGGCAGTTGCCCGTTGGGATTTAGAATCCCGGGAGTTTAAACTTCATGGTTACTTCACCGGAATCTTTATCGATGGAAATCATTTTGTTATTGTCTTGGGATTGTTCGATTTTTTGTCCGGTTGCCATTTCCAAAAGTCCGCTGATGAAGCTCATGCCGTTGTTTAAAACCTCCTCTACTCTTTCCGCCGGTTGACCTTCGAAGAGCGATTTTTGTGCTCCTTCACCGTCTGCAGGCTCAGCTGATTCAATCGGAGATGTTGCCTTTGTTTGTTCTAATGGATCAATATCTTCTTCGGAATCATATCCGATTGTATCTTCCTTTTCCCTGAGGACTTCCGGATTAAGAAAATGTGGCGTATCTTGAGGAATTTCTTCGCTTCTGTCGTTTTCGGTTGCCGGTACGAACTGTTCGTCACCAATCATACTTTTAAGCTTATCCAGCAATTCCTGACGTTTTTCCTGGGAAAACTCAACTGTGTCGGTTGTACCGTCAAATACTCCCTGAAACAGGTCTGTTTTCATTTGGAGACCGGCCAGAATTCTTTCTTCGATGCTGTTTTTGGCAATCAGGTTAATAACGTTGATGGTGTCGTTTTCCTGTCCGATACGATTGACCCTGCCAATTCTCTGGTTAATTTTGGCCGGATTCCATGGCAGTTCAAAATTGATCACACAATCCGCCGCTTGCAGGTTAAGCCCCGTTCCTCCGGCATCCGAAGCCAGGAAGACTTTGCAGTCCGGATTATTGGTGAATTCGTCGATCAAAGGCTGCCTTTTGTGCACAGGTACTTTGCCTGTCAGTTCAACGAAATCGATTTTTACTTTGGAGAGATGCTTGGCAATCAGGAAGGTCATAGTGGTCCATTCACTGAAAATAACCACTTTCCTGTTGTTTTGAAGAACCAGTTCATCCAGGATGTTTTCCAATTCCTTGAGTTTCGGAGAGATGTTGGTTTCGCGATCGATTAAATAGGTGGAATCGCAGGACATTCTCATCATCAGCAACAAACGCTGGATTCTTTGGAAATCGATAGGAGTCAGAAATTTCTTTTGGAGTATGGGAGCAAGGGATGCTGAAAATCCGTTGTGCAACTCCTGCTGTTGAAAAGAGAGATCAATATAGTAGTTGTTTTCTATTAGCTGGGGCAGGTCTGTCAGGACCTCTTCCTTTCTTCTTCTGATCACAATCGGTTTCAGCTTTTCATGCAATTGGTCCAGGTTTCTGTACCCCAGGATTTTCCCTTTCTTGTCCCGGCTGAGCATAAAATAGTCGCCGGCAAACTTCCAAAGGGGTGCCAGGTATGCGGGGTCTAAAAACTGAATAATGGAATAGACATCTTCCAGTTTGTTTTCCAGCGGAGTACCCGTGAGCACAATGCCATGTTTTTTGGGCAGGCTTTTGACGGCATCGGCGGTTTTTGTTTCAAAATTCTTTATTCTCTGGGCTTCATCTAAAATGATCAGGTCGGGATTAAATGAAGTCAGTAGGTCGACATCTTTTCGTACAGCTTCGTAATTGGTTATTTTGAACAAGCTGTCGGATTCTGCATATGAATCCCTGCGCGACGTGGGAGAACCCATCACTACCGTTGCCTTTTCATCAGTGAATTTTTCGATTTCCCTTTTCCATTGCTCTTTCAATGAGGCAAGTGTGACAATCAACACTTTTTCGTATCCTAAAACTTGTCGTTTGAGGATTGCCAGGGCAATAGCTTGAATGGTTTTTCCCAGGCCCATTTCATCACCTATCAGAACCGCTTTTTTATACAGGCCAAATTCGATTCCCTTTTGCTGATATGGATAGAGGCGGGATTTAAGAAAATCCAAAGAAGGGAAAGGTTGTTGCGCAAGTTGGCGCAGATTCCTCTCTTGTAAGGTGTCATCCAGTTTTTCGAAGATATAATTATCTATCTTAATGCGTTTATCGTCATAGGTGGAAAAAATGAACGATTGAATATCCGCCAATTGATCTTTTTTGTAGGTGCCCTCGGAATCAAAAAATTCATCAAGTGCTCCCGGTAGTTCCTTAATTTCCTCTTCGGGCCTTTCGTTGAATAGTTTCGGCTGGTTTGTTTTTGAATCCCAATAAATGTTGATAAAAGGAAATCGTTCTGCGGAGATTTTCTTGGCAAAGCTTTTATCTTCACCGAACAATTCATTCAGGTGAATGATGTGTTTGCAGGTAGCCATTTGATTAGTCAGATAATCCGGGCAGGAACAATGACCCAGTCCCTTTTCCGGATCAAGCATTGTTACGCGGTACTGACGACCCTTTTCCGTTTCAAGGATATGTTCTCCCTTGAACATGTCTCCGAGTTTTAAAATGTATTTTTCCGATTTGGCTCTTGAGATTCTGTCCTGCAAAGCCTGGGCTTTGATTTCATCTGCGGTTAAACAAGATTCTTCAAGATCCCCGGATTCCTTCTCCGAATCGAGTTCTTTAATTCTGTTTTCGATGTCTAAAAGAACCGCAACGGTGTGTTTGCATCCTTTTCCAGGGTAGGGACAATTGCAGAATGTGACGAGTTCATCGTCCTTGAATTCGATAACAACATCATAATCTCCGTAATTGCCATCCACTTCATACTCGTAAATTCCTTGTTCCTGATCGAATTCTCTACAATAATATCCGCCATTGTCGTGGATCCGAATGCCTCTTTGGAATATGGTTTTAGAGTCCGCAATATTTGTTTTGATATAGGTGCTGTTCAGAAAATCCATTTTTTGCTCTTCTTGTTTTTAGTTGGTGTCCAAACGGAAAATCGCTAATCCCTTATCCAGCCTTGTGCTTGATATCGGAATTCAGCGTGAAGATTAACGTGCTTTCAGCCATCAGCTTTCAGCATAAGGCATTGAAAATTCGACCAAAAACTAGCTGAGAGCACTGAACTTCGATACATCAAGTTGCCCTTAAAGTTTTAATTGGTATGGTTTAAACTGTTTTCGTTCAGGCACTGGTTAATCTAATCAACAGACTGCCTCTGACTGTCCGAGATCAATTGTATATCGGCTTTGGACAAATTGCCCCGGTTAAATTCCGCCAGATAAAATAGAAATCGAAAAAATATGACATCATCAACAGATTTAATCTGGCTAGAGGATTTTTGTTTATTTTGTTAGCGGGACAGCAAAATATTGTCCGGAAGAGCGAACATAGGGGGCAAACTCGTAAATAATATTGATCTGTTGTTTTTACTCATTCACAAATTGAGGATATTGCACGATTAATTCGCTATGGTTATTTGTCATGCTGTAATAGAATCGATGTGCAATCCGCAAACAAAAACGAGTCAGATTTGAGGTTTATGAATCATGGGGGAACTTACGCAATATCTTACCGAAATGGCTGACAAAGCCAAGTATCCGCAAGGAACCTTGCAGGTTTCGGATTCCGGTGAATACAGGGTCGGGATGGTGGAAAAGGAATGGGGCATGAAGGTCAGAATCATAGTGACTGAGATAGTCGATCAACACACCATCGCATACAAAAAAATCAGTCTGGCGGAATATATCAAAGGGTGGATCAAGTGGTATGTGGGGAATCCCGGGAAGGCTTGGCGGGTTTATCGTTATCGGTTAAGTAAATATAAAGGATGATCTTAAAAATCAGTCTGTTATCGATTATTTGCAAGTAAACTTTTGATCTCATCTATCACAAGCAGACTGTGTCGTAATAGAAAAATCAATCTGATTAGAAATGATTGACATCCCAATTTAGAAAACCTTTACATCCGGATTTTTCCTTATAAACATCCTTCATACTGGCATCAAGCTCCTACGGAGCTTTTATTCGA
>JANQLH010000129.1 GCA_028280735.1 SAR324 cluster bacterium
CCGATAACCGATAACCGATAACCGATAACCGATAACCGATAACCGATAACCGATAACCGATAACCGATAACCGATAACCGATAACCGATAACCGGAGATAATATGGATCTGAAAACTGTGAAAATCAATAATCCCGATAGCTTGAACCTGATTTTGGGACAGTCTCACTTTATTAAAACCATCGAAGACATCCATGAAGCGATGGTGAATACTATTCCCGGGGTCAAGTTCGGTGTCGCCTTTTGTGAGGCGTCGGATGTGTGCCTGGTCCGTTATAGCGGAACGGACGAAGCATTGGTTGAGCTGGCCAAAACCAATGCTTATGAGCTTGCTGCCGGGCATTGTTTTCTTATTTTTATGAAAGATGCCTTTCCTATCAATGTGATGAACACCATCCAACAAGTCCCGGAAGTTTGTCGTATTTTCTGTGCGACAGCCAATCCTGTCGAAGTGGTTATTGCTGAAACAGAACAAGGTCGGGGTATTTTAGGAGTGATAGATGGGTTTGCATCAAAAGGAATAGAAACCGAACAGGATATTGAAAAGAGAAAGGGATTCCTGCGGACAATAGGGTATAAGGCGTAGATTGTTGCGGTAATACCGCTTCAACCAAAACTGACGAGTCGGTTTTATGGAAAAGCCGACTTGCCCATCTGCAACCGGCAGTTTCACATTCTTAGTTACCTCCGCCCCACCCATGATTTACGCCCAAAATCGTTGATTTTCCAAGCCATTGCCGACGGTTTGGACGATTCCACCTTGCCATAGCGATACAGAACAATATAGAAAAACGTATTTTTTTTATGAAAGCGTTATTTTGTCAGCTTCGCCCGGGAGCTATTGAACAAGGCTTGATCGATCCTTTGCCTACCCGTTTTCCATATCGGTTTTCATTTCACAACTTCAATCCGACAAGCTGGGGGCTCATTCTTATTTCCCATAGCAACAGGATCTGCAGGGGGTTTTACCGGTCCGCTTATTGCAATTTTACGATTAGTCATCTGTCGTATACGGCGCTTTGTAAGGGATTATTTGTTTTCACATTGCAATTAATAGCATTTTGTTCCTTTCCCGGGAAATTGCCGGATGTTTGCAATGTGATCTTATCTTTAGTAAACTATCTGCAAAAACTTGCATGTATCATCAATCCGATTGATTGGGTACACCTACATGTGAAGGTTCTCCAGCCACGATAGATTCTCATGTGTGCTGTGATATTGTGATACTAACTTTCAACGGAGAAATGGAATGTCAATATTCATCATGGAGCCGGTATTGTCTTCTACAACTCAAGTATCCGAAAAAACTCTCTGGCAGGCGGAAGCCCTGTTGCAAGGTCTTGCGGACAGTATTTTAAAGGTATCCGACTGGGAAAGCACTACAATAGAAAAGAAAAGCAAACTCCTGGTTGAGATATTGAAGCAAGACAAGGTCAAACAGAGAAGCATGGCTGACCGGAACGCAAAACTGACGGCTAAATCGATTGGTGAGTTGACCGGCAGACTGCAACAGCTCAATGAAGAATTGGCAATGGAAATTAGTCATCTGACCGGGAAAGAATCGCTAGAGTCCATATCGCTGGGAAAAGTGCTGGAATGGAAGCATAAAGAGGATGCAAGATTGGATGAGATCTATTTTGACACTGATCATCAGCTTGCACAGCATTCTTCCGAGTTGGATAGCCATGTGGTGCAACTTAACCATATCCAGGCCGAATTGCAGACCTCTTCGGCAGATCTCTCCGAATTAGTAAAGGAAGACAAGAGACTTCGTAGCGCAGATCGCACAAAAACCATACAGACCGAAATCAATGAATTATCCGTGTCGATCGTGGCAGTGTTGAAAAAAGCTGCAAAAATCTGCAACCTTCCATTTCGAAAAACATTGAAGGTAGATAATTTGATAAGATCCCTGGAGCGTGAACTGGCTGAAATTGATTCCGGTTTGATGAAGGCAGGAGAATCATTAAAAGAGACAGATTCAATACCTTCTCCGAAAGGCAACAGAAAAAATACCGGGAAGTCAAAAAGCAGTGACTTGGAAACGATGGTAGACAAAATAAAAGCGATTGTTGAAAAGAAAAAAGCTCAACTCAGAGATTTGCAGATGCTACGTAACGATCTCGTCCGGTTGCATCGCCTGGAAAAAGCAGCCCGACTTGATTTAAGTACTGAGCTTGCTCGATTGGAGGAGCAAAAGGCCAGAACTTCTATAATCAACGAAATCAAGACCAAACAAGAGTATCGAAAGCAAAACCTGGCTTTGATCCAGGAAAAGATAACAGAAATTGAAAAGAGCATAGATACAGTTCGAAAAAAGCAAATCAACATCAGAAAACGTAAACGTTTTAATAATCAGAAAATAGAAACAATACAAGCAATCAAAGCTGAAACTGACAATTGTATCTCAATGGTAAACGCGGAAAAATCAAGACGCGCGGAGATTACCCCTTCATCCGAGATTTGGTACCGGACTATTCTGTACAGGATTAAAAAAGTTCGACGCAGTATCAGTTTTGGATCTCCCCTACGAATGCTGTTCCTTCCATTCCAGTGTTACAACAGGTATCAGGTTGGGATGAAAGTGAGAAAACACCTGGTCAGTGTTGAAAGATCATTCCAACAATTGGGTTTGCTGGATGAGGAC
The DNA here is from genome assembly GCA_028280735.1 of SAR324 cluster bacterium. Classification (GTDB taxonomy): domain Bacteria; phylum SAR324; class SAR324; order XYD2-FULL-50-16; family XYD2-FULL-50-16; genus JAHJTV01. The sequence goes on from JANQLH010000129.1 coordinate 2,647, forward strand.
TATGTTCGCAGAATCGATATTTTTAATCGTGAAAATAAAAAAGGACAAAAGCTTTCTCTGGATATACTCTATTGCTGACTAACAGGCCCTCCTTAACTCCGGTTTCTCAGTGTTTATACTTATTGTAAAACTTTTGTAACCCCGTAATTTTGCCTTGAATTTTAAAAACGATTGGAATGGTATAGGGGCAGTCATTGTTAATTGTAAATGCTAGCAAATGAGGCGAAATGTCTAATCCTTTGCAACCGGTTGGGGCATTTGGGATCAACCTGCTGTATTATTTTGTTCGCAGTTTGAGGCTTGTCGGTGCCTTGTTGAAAATCTTCTGGTTAGGTTTCTGGCTGTCGTTTGCGACCTTGCTTGTTACCATCCCCATTTTCATCTCCACTTTGTTTTCAAAAAAAGGCTTTTTTGCGTTTCAGATGTCCAGGGTTTGGGCTCGTATTGTCCTGGCGGCAACCGGTGTTCGTGTGACCATCCGCGGCAAGGAGAAAATAAAAAAGGGACAGACTTACATTATTGTTTCCAATCACCAGTCCCATTTTGACGGACCTGCTATTGCGCAGACATTAGGGATTCAGTTCCGCTGGGTGGCAAAAAAGGAATTGTTGAATATCCCGGTATTTGGTCATTGTTTGCATGCCTGTGGAAACATCTTTATTGATCGCTCCAATCGTGCAGCAGCCCTAAAAAGCATTAAGTCCGGAATTGAAAACCTGCCCAAAGGAGTTGGGGTAATGTTCTTTGCTGAAGGGACACGCTCTGCTAATGGCAGACTGGGGATGTTTAAGAAAGGCGGATTTTCGGCAGCATTGCAAACAGGTTTACCGATCCTGCCAATCACTGTAAACGGGAGTGCCAAAGCTTTGTCTAAAAAAAGCATCGTCTTTTGCTCTTCTCCCATAGAAGTGATCGTGGGTGATCCTATCGACGTTTCCGGATATACCCATAAACAAATCGACGACCTGGTGGAGAAGGCAAGGAATACAATTGGTGCCAATTTGATTCCTTAAGACGAAATACCGGTTTAAGATTACTGACAACGACTTGATCTTTTTAGTCAAACATCACAAAATGGTTACCAGTTTACAGGGAGTCTTATTCCCACCTTTTCCCTAACCACAAGAGGTAACCGTGCCTACCAACCTACCGCCAAACTATTACAGCATTGAGAAACAGTTCAAGGAAGCCCAGACCACTGAAGAGAAGTTGGGCTATTTGGAAGAGATGATGAGTGTCGTCCCCAAACATAAGGGGACCGACAAGCTCAGGGCGGAACTGCGTAAAAAAATATCGAAGTTAAAAACCTCTCCCCAATCGAAAAAAGGGGCGGCCAGAAAGGAGTCTGTATATAATATCGGT
>JANQLH010000130.1 GCA_028280735.1 SAR324 cluster bacterium
CGGGAGGCCCTGCCAGGATTAATCCCGCCAGCTCTTTACTCATCGGCTTTAATGGGTCTTTTGTTTCTGAGCGGGCTGCAAATCGGATGAGGATTTCAGGAGGGTCACAGTCTGGTGCGGCTGATTCTCCCCAACAGGCTGATGCTCCTACAAAATCGGTTCTACGGTCTGTGAATCCCTCGGTGCCGACCCTATCCCAAAACATATCGGCGAAGATCCTGCCTTTGGCAACAGCATCCGGTCCGCTCACAACAAGCATTCCTGTCAATTTGAAACCCGCGGAATAATTAGTGGATACCTTCAACATGCCGGATGGTTTCTGACCTTTTGCTCCCCAAAATCTAACCTGGTCTTCCCCAAGGTCTTCCATTGAAAATGAAGTAAAATCAGCCACTACGTCTGGTGACCGGTATATCCTTGGATCGGAAATCTCATAAACAATCTGTTCCTTGGCTGTTCGGGCAGATACCTTACCTCCGGTATTGGGATGTTTTTTTAAAACAAATGATCCGTCCGGGTAAGCTTCAACTAAAGGATACCCCATATTTTTATACGTTTTGATCTCTTGCCACCGAGAATAATTTCCTCCTGTCGATTGAGTTCCACATTCGATCAAATGTCCGGCCAATAATGCTGAAGCCAATTTATCATATTCCTCCCAGTCCCACCCGAATTCATGGACAAATGGTGCAACGACACTGGCTGCGTCATAGGTTCTTCCCGTCACAATAATCCTTGCACCTTCTTGTAACGCTGCAACGATGGGCTTTGCTCCAAGGTAAGCATTGGCAGATTCGATTTTTTCGAACAACTCCCCAATGGGTTGACCTGTTTCAAGATGAGGCAGGTCCACATCATCATTTTTCAGTTCGTCAAGCCGTGGCATCAGATTATCACCGTAAACGGCAGCAACCGGAAGATTCAGACCTTGTTCTTGTGCAATGTTTTCAATAGCCCTGGCACAGGCCCGGGGATTGATACCTCCGGCATTGGTAACAACAGTGATGTTTCTGTCTGCTATTTCCTTCATTACACCTGCCAGCGACGATACAAAATCCCTGGCATAACCAGTTTCCGGATCTTTAGCCATCTGTCGACCCAAAATGATCATGGTGATTTCTGCCAGGTAATCCATAGTTAGATAGTCAATAGGACCACCTAGTACCTGCCTTCTAATCGCATCTGCCTCATCACCCCAGAATCCACTTGCATTTGCTACTACAATTTTTTCTTTCATGAGATTTGTCCTGGAATTGTTTAAAACCGCATATTACCAAAGGCAGGCTCCCCGACAGGTTTCAACAAACTAACTTCAAAAGCCATCGCCAGCCATTCGCGGATTTCATGAAATGCCAACACTCTGTCGTTTAAGATGCGTGCACCGCAATAGAATGGATGTGCTTCCGAATCATATTTTTCCTGCATTTTGTCGCTGAATTCTTTTTTCTGTTCTTCGGTCATGGGATTGCCCTTAGCCTTTCTTTTTCCTTCTTCGATGGAAAGCAGCACACCTGCCGCGCTTCTCCCGGCCATTACGGCAGTTCTGGCTCTCATGGTTGTAAAAAGGAAATGTGGACGATACCCTCTTCCGCACATTCCGTAGTTGGCAGCTCCGTTATCAGGGCCAATAGCCACCTGAATCCTGGGTACTTGGGCGCATGCCACAGCTCGCACCATATCTGAACCGTATTTGCCTATTCCCTTGTGTTCCGAATTGGTTCCAACCATATAGCCTGGTGAACCTTGTAAAAAGAGCAACGGGATTTTTTCCTGCGAACAACGTATTATCCATTCTGTTGCTTTACGAGCTGCTTCAAAAAAAATAATTCCCGAATTGTTTGAAGCGACAATGCCAATCGGCATGCCTTTTAACAATATTTTACCGGTTACGATATTATCAGCTCGTCCCGGTGCATATTCTTTCTTGTACTCGTTAAAGATGCTGCTATCCGCCAATGCTTCTATGATCGGTCGAACATTAAATGCCTGATTTACTGTCGAAGGAAGATTTTCATAGATTGTTTCTGACGAAACAGTCGGAGGCATCTCTTGGTAACGATGCAGATGTACCTTTTGAGGAGGTTCCATGGAAAGGATCTGCCGGACACGTTCCACGGCTTCCGACTGGTTATAGCAAAGATGATCAGCGCCGCCTGAAATCTGGGTATGGACTTTTGCACCTCCGAGATCCTCCGGGGTTGTCACCTCACCTGTTGCCATTTTTACCAAAGGCGGACCCGCTAAAAAAGAGTATGACATCTGATCAACCATGATGGATTGGCATGCCATAAAAACAATGTATGCTCCTCCTGCTGTATTGCCTCCTGTACTGAAGGTGATCTGCTTCAAGCCCTTGGCGGACATACGGGCCATGTTATAAAAAATGGAACCAAACTGCTGGTCATCCGGGAACACATCAGCCTGCATGGGCAGGAAAGCGCCTCCGGAGTCGGCTATATACACACAGTTCAAACCGCATTGTTCGGCAATTGCCTGGGCTCTCATGTGCTTTTTTAATGTAATCGGGAAATAGGTTCCGGCTTTGACCCGACTGTCGTTGGCAAAAATCATGGTCCAATTGCCGTGAATCTTTCCTATTCCGGTCACAATACCTCCGCCGGGGACGTCCTTAACTTCCGGATAGTCCATTCCAAATCCGGCTATGCGTGAAAGCTCATAGAACATTGTATTTTCATCAATCATTTCCTGAATCAACATTCGTACCGGCCGTTTACCAACCTTTTCCAATTTATCGACAGCTTGTTGGCCGCCGGTGTTGACCACATCCAACACACGCTTTTCAAGTTTTTTTTCTTCAGCAAGCCAGTGATTGCGATTTTGTTCATTTTGATCCGTCATAACTTATTTCCCCTTATATTCAGGTTTTCTTTTTTCGCGAAATGCCGTTAATCCTTCCAATCTGTCTTCAGTTGGAATTGTCAGCCAATAGGCGTTGGATTCGATTCCAAGTCCGGTGTTGATATCTGTTTCAATTCCGGCGTTAATTGCATATTTTGCTTGTTCAATAGCGATAGGTCCTGTTTCAAGAATCATGGACGCCATTTTTTTGCATTCATCCATTAGTTTATGAGCTTCACAGGTTTTGTTCACCAATCCTATTTCCAAAGCTTCATCCGCACTTACTCTTCTTCCGGTGAAGATCAATTCTTTGGCTTTACCAATACCTATCAATCTTGGCAACCTTTGCGTACCCCCAGCCCCGGGAATAATGGCAAGTCTGGTTTCGGTGAGTCCTAACGAGGCATTCGTTGATGCAATTCGAATGTCAGATGCCAATGCCAGCTCAGTACCCCCTCCCAAGGCAATTCCATTGATTCCGGCGATAACCGGCTTGTTCAAAGTCGCCAGGGAGGTAAACAGATTACGGATTGTAAATATGAATTTTTTTACCTCCGTTTCTTCCATACCGGTTCTTTCTTTAAGATCGGCTCCTGCACAGAACGCCTTTTCTCCCGCTCCCGTGATTATAATAACTCGCACATCACGCCTGAATAACAGTTCATCTACTTGTTCTTTCAAAGCAGCAAGTAATGCCCTGTTAAGCGCGTTCATGCTTTCGGGGCGGTTCAGCGTGATAGTCACTATCCCGTCCGCTTCTTGGCTCAGTAAAACATTGTCAGTCATTTTTTGGTTACTGTTTGAGGTTAGTTGATTAAAATTCTAACAACCGATATAGCGAGAGATAACAATTCGTTGAACTTCCGATGTTCCTTCTCCGATATCGAGAAGTTTTTGATCACGATAGAATCTTTCAACATGATGATCTTTCATCAGCCCATAGCCTCCATGGATCTGAACTGCATGATTGGCAACTCTTCCCATCAATTCGGAACAATAGAGCTTGCCCATGGCGGCTTCTTTTTCAAAAGGTCTTTTGTTACTTCTTAGCCAACAAGCTTTATATAGCAGGTTTCGGCCGCATTCGATTTCCATGGCACAATCAGCGAGTTTAAATGCAATGGCTTGAAATTTTGATATGGGTTGACCGAACTGTTCCCGCTCTTTGGAGTATTTAAGTGCCATTTCATAAGCTCCTTGAGCGCCTCCAAGTCCCATCGCTCCAATGGATAATCTCCCGCCGTCCAGTGTTTGCAGCATTTGATGAAATCCGTCTCCGACCTTTCCTAAAATCGCATCTTTTTTTACCCGGACATTGTCAAAATATAATTCTGATGTGTTAGATGCACGCCACATCATTTTCCCGTGCATGGGGACAGTTTTGTAACCGGGTGTTCCGTTTTCCACCAGGAAACAGGTATATATAGGTTTGCCATTATCTTTTTTACCGGT
>JANQLH010000164.1 GCA_028280735.1 SAR324 cluster bacterium
TTATTGATTATTCGCGAAGCTATTAAATAATCAATAATCAATAATCAATAATCAACCCTGTTTTGTGACGGCTGTGCCGTCAAGTTTTTGTCTGATGACGGGTAAGCGAGCGGCTTATCTATATACCTGCCTTTGATTTTTCCTGTATCTCTTATCTAACCGGTGTTCATACGCTTACCCATCCTACCTCTCCTGGTTGATTATTAAATATTATCAAATGATTATTGATTATTCGCGAAGCTATTAAATAATCAATAATCAACCCTCAATGTTCAATGAATAACGGTTGGTACATACGATTCAGCATCGCCACAAATCCTCAATTTCAAGCGGCAAATAAAAATTTAAAAGCGCTGCAAAGCAGCACCTGACAGAAAATCTTAGATCTAAAATCAAAAATCTAAAATATTGTACCTGGCATATCTGTTGCTGATATCAAGCACTATTTTTGATCAGAAGCAGGGAAAAAATTACATGTTGAAGGTCTAACACTTAACACCGTTAATACAAATACATTAGCCGTTAAACCAGAAACCCCGGGAAACGTTATGACGGAACAAGTATTTACGAGTTGCACCAACTGCGGTCCCATCACTGTTTATGTGAAAGACGGGAAAGTGGTTCGAATCAGACCGCTGGTTGTTGAAGAAAATGACTATTCTCCATGGACAATCAAAGCGGGTGATAAAGAGTATCAAGCACCTAAAAAAATGGCGTTATCACCGTTTGTCCATGGCGAAAGGCAACGATTGTACTCGGATGAACGCATCAAATACCCGATGAAACGGGTTGATTTTGACCCCGACGGTGAACGTAATCCTCAAAACAGGGGAAAATCGGGTTATGTAAGAATCAGTTGGGATGAAGCCCTGGACATCGTTTCCAGCGAGATAACCAGGGTTCAGGATACATACGGTCAATCCGCCGTTACCGGAATGACCTCTTCCCATCACAACTGGGGAAACGTTGGGTATAAAATGGGGCCGTTCAGTCGGTTCTTCAACATGATCGGCTATACTCAGGTCTTTGACAATCCGGATAGTTGGGAGGGTTGGCACTGGGGGGCAACGCATACTTACGGATTTTTCTGGCGACTGGGAATGCCGGAACCTTATGATACCCTGACTGACGCTCTTCAAAATACGGAAATGATAGTCTACTGGTCCAATGACCCGGATTCCACCAGGGGCACCTATACAGGCCAGGATTCCTCAATTTGGCGCCAATGGCTGAAAGAAAAAGATGTTGAGATGGTGTTTATCGATCCTTTTTTCAATTACACGGCGGCAGCCATGGGTGGAAAATGGATCACTCCAAGAATAGGCACGGATACGGCCCTGGCTATGGCAATTGCATATGTCTGGTTGAAAGAGGGCACTTATGACAAGGATTATATTCAAACTCATACCGTGGGTTTTGAAGCGTTTAAGGGCTATATTCTTGGTGAAGACGGAAGTTCCCCAAAAACACTGGAGTGGGCGGAGGAAGAATCTACTGTTCCTGCCCGCGTTATTCGTGCATTGGCAAGACAATGGGCAAAAAAGCGAACCATTCTTTCCGGCGGTTCCAGGGGAGGAGAAGGAGGAGCCTGTCGGACCGCATACGGAACGGAATGGGCCCGCATGATGGTATTGTTGCAGGCAATGCAGGGTTTGGGAAAACCAGGTGTCAGTATTTGGGGAACCACGATGGGGGCGCCGTCCAACACGGATATCTGGTTTCCGGGTTATGCCGACCTGGATGGAAGGATGGCTACATCCAAAGCGGCCGACCATCGACCTGAAAATCCAGTGAAACAAAAACTCTACCGACTGACCTTACCCGATGCGGTCCTCAATCCGCCCGTAAGCTGGTATGGAGAAGGATTTTGCGGCCAGGCGCTGGAACAGCAATACTCTCATTTTACTTATCCCATGGAGGGGTATTCCGAAGTGAAGATGTTCTATCGCTACGGAGGATCGTTTCTTGGTACCATGGTGGATACCAACAAATGGGTGCGTATGTATACCAGTAATAAACTGGAGTTTGTGGTCAACCAGGATTGCTGGTACCAAAGCGAAACCAAGTTTGCCGATATCATCCTGCCTGCCTGTACTCAATTGGAGAGAGATGATGTAGGTGAATGGGGGGCTGCCGGAGGTTATACGGTTCACGCAAGCAGCGGGAGCAATAATCGTGTGCTTGTACGGCAAAAAAAGTGTATTGAGCCGCTTTGGGAATCCAAGTCCGATTATGAGATATTCACTCTCCTGGCAGAAAAGCTGGGAAGAAAGGAAGAGTACACAGAAGGTAAGAGTGAACTGGATTGGGCCAAAGCTTTTTTTGATATTTCCGATGTTCCTAAATACATGTCGTGGGAAGAGTTTGACAAAAAAGGTTATTTTATCTTCCCCATTCCCGATGATTATAAGCCAACGCCATCTCTGCGCTGGTTTTATGAGCAAAGGGAATGTGATACCCCGGATCTGAACAATCCAAAACGACTGACGGATAAATCGAACGAACTGGGAACTGTCAGCGGGAAAATCGAATTTGTCTCGGTCAGTCTCACGGAAAACTTTCCGGATGATGATGAACGACCGCCAATGGTTCAATACATCAGGAGTTGGGAAGGAGTGCACTCCGATTTGGCAAAGACCTACCCGCTGCAGTTGTTATCGCCCCATCCCAGGTTTTCCTTCCACACCCATTACGATAAGCAAACCGCGTGGTTAAACGAGATTCCGGGCCACAGAATCATCAAGGATGGTTATCCGTATTGGCCTGTTCGTATTAATCCGGTAGATGCGGAAGTCAGGGGAATAAGAAACGGAGATATAGTGAAAATGTTGAATGATCGTGGTCAGGTTCTTGGTGTAGCCAAGATTACCGGAAGAGTCAAACCCGGTATTGTTCACAGTTACGTATCCTCTGCGAAATATGATCCTTTGGAACCGGGAAAAGACAACTCCATCGACCAGGGAGGCTGTATTAGTCTGCTGACGCCTTCCCGAATGGTCTCCAAAAACGCACCGGGGATGGCACCATTATCCTGTTTAATTGAACTCGAAAAGTGGGAGGGTTAGAACATGACTAGTTACGCGATGCTCATAGATGTTGACCGTTGCACGGGTTGCTACAACTGTTTTCTTTCCTGCAAAGATGAATTTTGCGGTAACGATTACCTTGGATATTCTGCTGCTCAACCCGAGTTCGGCCAATTCTGGTTAAACATGAAAGAGGTGGAGAGAGGAGAGTATCCCAAAGTAAAAGTGGATTACACGCCGATCCCTTGCCAGCAATGCAAAAATCCGCCATGTGTCAAAGCGGCTGTAAATGGCGGGGCCTATGTCCGTGATGACGGAATCGTTATCCTCGATCCGGTCAAGGCCAGAGGTCAGCGAGATATAGCCCATGCATGCCCTTACCGGGTGATTTTCTGGAATAAGGATTTGCAACTGCCGCAAAAATGCACCTTCTGTGCGCATTTGCTGGATAAAGGATGGAAAGAACCACGTTGCGTCGAAGCCTGTCCAACGGAGGCAAAGATTTTTGGTGATCTGGATGACCCGGCTAGCGAAGTATCCGAGTTAATGGCATCAGGCAAGTTCGAAAAAATCAAACCGGAGTTCAATACGGCGCCAAAAGTACTCTATGCCAATCTGCCGAAACGATTTATCTCGGGTGAGGTGTTGCTGTCTGATAACAAACAAGAATGTGCCCAAGGGGTGAAGGTGGTGTTGGAAAAAGACGGTTCGCAAGTAGCATCAACGGAAACCGATCTGTATGGCGATTTTGAGTTTGAAGGCCTTGAGAAGGATTATGGTTATAGTGTCACTATTGATCACCGTGGGTACTCTTCAGTAAAACTGGATGTTGAGAGCAAAATCGACGTGCACCTGGGAGAAATAGCACTGGTGAAGGGATAGAAAAAGGCAGGTGGCTCTTCATGATGGGTCACAAGTTGCCCATCTTACGTGAAAACGTATCAACGGATAACTATGAAAGTCGTACGAAAAACAGAAGGAGAATACTACTCGGCTGTGGATCATTTTAACATGTGGAGCGCTTTGAAAGTGAAAGAAGGCGAAAGTGTGCGTACCACAGTGTCCTGGTCACATTTCTTGCCCGATGGTGGTGCCAAAATGAAGCCGTCGTCAAGGGAACGTCTCTATTTTATGATATCAGGCTCCATCACTGTTACCGGTGAAAATGAAGAGCATGTTTTACACCCCGGTGATGCTATTTATATCGCCCCTAACGAAAACAGGAGTATTTCGGTTAACGACAATCAACCGGCAACGATGCTTGTTATCATTGTGAGAGTTGATTGAAGGGAAACGCTTGTAATCGTGATTTTATACAGATTTTAACTGAACGGAGAACCAACATGGAAGACCTTTTCAGACTTGATAATCAAGTTGCTGTGGTGATTGGAGGCGCTGGTGGTATTGGAGAGGCGATTGCAATGGGGTTGGGGCAATACGGCGCCAAAATAGTTGTTGCCAGCCGAAGCATCGAAGCACTGAAAAAGGTTGCTGAAAGAGTAGGATCGGAGACCGGTGTCGAAAGTGCAGCTTTTACGGTTGATGTAACAAACGAAGCAAGCATGGATCAACTGGTAAAACAAGTCACGGATCGATTCGGAACCGTAGATATTCTTGTGAATGCCATGGGATTAAACATCAAAAGAGATGCCCTGGAATATCCCATGGAGGACTGGGAGCGGATTTTCGATGTTAACGTGAAAGGGACCATGATTGCCTGTAAATATTTCGGTCGTGTGATGCGCAATAACATGCAGGGAAAAATAATTAACCTTTCGTCTGTCAGAGGAATCAGGGGATATGGAGGAGGTAATTCAGCATATTGCGGGACCAAGGGAGCGGTTGAGCTCATAACCAAGTCTCTTGCCATTGAATTGTCCGGTTATAAAATCCGTGTTAACGCGGTTGGTCCGGCCTTGATTATCACGCCGGGAACTTTTCATATTCAGGAAAATCCGAAGCTGGCTGAAAAATACAGATCGGTCATTCCATTGAATAAACTGGGTGTACCGGAGGACTTAGTGGGAGCTGCGGTTTTTCTGGCTTCGGAAGCATCGAATTTTGTGACGGGTCAGACAATCTATGTCGACGGAGGGCTTACAGCATCTTAAACCTTAGGTTTATGGTTGTCTGATTCCTGTTAGTTTTGCTGCCGCTCATTCCAGCAAATCCAATAAATTATTCATAATTTTCAAAGTTTAGCGGACGTATAGTCACACTTGTCACTCCGATCGAAGCTGCAAGCTTCGCATCTCATGATCCGGGGTCAAGTCATGATTTCAGCATGTTGCATGATAGATTCCGGGTTGACAGACTGTGTCGTAATGAAAATATCTATGATTTTCCTAGATTTAACAGACGTTTAGTCACACTTGTCACTCCGGACTTGATCCGGAGTCTATTCATGATTTCAACAAGTTACACAGTAGATTCCGGGTCATGAGATGCGAAGCTTGCAGCATCGATCGGAATGACAAATAGTCACGTTCTTCACAAAATAGTCAAAAACTCGAATTGTGACACAGTCTGTTGATCCGGGGTCCATTAATTATTTCAATTAGCTGCAAATGGATTCCGGATCAAGAGATGCGAAGTTTGCAGCTTCGATCGGAGTGACAAGTGTGACTATACGTCGATTAACCTTAAAAAAATCATAGATTTTTCTATTACGACACAGTCTTTCATTGCAGCATGCTGTGATCTTGTGATTTCTTATGAGTTCTTATTATAAAAGGTCTTCACATTTAAATTATTTAAATGGATAATAGGACTCTTAATTCACATCAACTCTGCATAATCCCACTCTTATTTATGTCGTCTCATCAACCGATAGCCTGTCTGGCACCTTTGGATGGTTTTACGGATATGGCTTATCGACGCATTGTCAGGAAACTGAATCCCGGCGTCATTCTTTTCAGCGAGTTCACCAGTGTTAACGGTATCAAACACAGTGAAATTGTACGTAATCGGCTAAAATTTAAAGAAGAAGAACTTCCATACGTTATTCAGTTATTTGGAAACGACCCGGAACTCTTTGCCCAGACAGTGGAACAATTCCAGGATTCCGGAATAACCGGGATCGATATTAATATGGGCTGTCCCTCAAAAAACGTTGTTCGCTCCAACAGCGGCGGCAGCCTGATGAAAGATCAGGAACTGGCTTGTCGTATCGTCGAAGCGTGTTGCAAAAAAAGTACAATCCCGGTATCGGTAAAAACACGGTTGGGTTGGTCTGACGACAGCGATCTGATCCCGTTCATAAAAGCCCTGGTTAACGCAGGCGCTCAATCTATCTCTATCCATGGCAGAACCTACAAACAAAAATACAAGGGAGAAGCGAACTGGGAGCCAATCTATCGATTAAAGGATGAAATTGCTGTACCGGTAATCGGAAATGGTGATTTAAAAGGACTGGAGCACTCCATGGAAATGTTAAAGAATCTGGATGGCTTTATGATCGGCAGAGCGGCAATCGGCAATCCCTGGGTTTTCTGGCCGGATGCCGAGCGTGAAAAGGTAACCCTGAACGACAAAATTGAGGTGATGATTCAACATTATTTACTGTTAAGAGAGTTTAAACAGGAGAAACACGCTCTTGTTGAATTTCGAAAACATATTTCCGGTTACATAGTCGGTTTTCCCGGTGCGAAAGCTTGCAGGACCATGTTGATGCACTCTGAAAACGAAAAAGAGTTTATTGCAAACGCCCAGACCTTGGCACAGTACACAGAATAAGCAGATTCAGAATTCAAATCACGGCATTCGACTATGACAGAGTCCGACATCTACATAGCAAGAGGGGTTTCCTCTTCCAAAAACGAGATCCATCAGGCAATTGAAAACCTAGACCAGGGGCTATTTCCCGGTGCATTTTGTAAAATTCTTCCGGATACGCTGACGAATGATGAAAAGTATTGCTTGATCATGCACGCAGACGGCGCCGGTACCAAGTCCTCACTGGCCTATATTTACTGGAGGGAAACCGGGGATCTAAGCGTTTTTAAAGATATTGCCATGGATTCCTTGGCTATGAACCTTGACGATCTGGCCTGCGTTGGTGCTGTGGACCATTTTCTGCTCTCAAATACCATCGGAAGAAACAAATTTCTAATTCCGGGAGAAGTGATCAAAACCATCATTGACGGTTATGAGGAAGCTATTGAGGTGTTGGGAGAATTTGGTATCAAGATAGACTTTTGTGGTGGAGAAACCGCCGATGTCGGGGATTTGGTAAAGACCGTAATTGTTGATAGCACTGTAACCACGAGAATGAAACGGTCAGACGTCATTGATTTAGACAACGTTCAACCCGGGGATTGCATTATAGGATTTGCCAGTTATGGTCAATCGGCCTGGGAAAGCAAGCAAAATAGCGGTATTGGCAGTAACGGACTCACAGCGGCCAGGCACGACAGTTTAAATAATCAATATGCAGGGAAGTATCCCGAATCCTATTCTCCCGAGATGCCTGCAGAACTCGCCTATTGTGGAAAAGGTGATCTGCGGCAACCATTGGAAGGAACAGCATTAAACCTGGGACAGGCCTTGTTATCCCCGACCCGCAGTTATTCTCCTTTGATTAAAAAAATCCTGGCGGCTCTTCCCGGAAAGATACACGGTATGGTTCACTGTTCAGGTGGTGGACAATCCAAGTGCCTAAAATTTGGAAAATCGATCCACTATATCAAAGACAATCTGTTTCCCATTCCAGCCATATTTGATTTTATAATGAAGAGTCGGAATATTGGATTAAAGGAAATGTACCCGGTCTTTAACATGGGACATCGATTGGAAGTGTTTGTACAAGAAAAGTATTCACAAGAGATTTTGGATATAGCAAAAGTGTGTAAGATTGATGCCCAAATAATCGGTTTTTGTGAAAAAAGCGTTAACACAGCAAACCAACTGACCATTCGCAGTGAAGGAAAAGAATTAACTTACTGATTCAAACACATGGATAGTGAACTGAAAAACCGTCTGCTCGCACTCTCAAGGAAAGTACTGGAAAATGAACTCTACCATTCCAATCATGACCTTAGTGAATACGATATCCCCGAATTTGAGGAAGACCGTGGCTTATTCGTAACCTTGCATATCAAAGGAAAGCTGAGGGGGTGTATTGGCAGACTGGAAGCTCGAAACTCTATCTTTCGCAATGTTATCGAGCTTAGCAAAGCAGCCGCTTTTGAAGACCATCGTTTTAATAATCTCACCAGCAGGGAATTGCCAAAGGTTCTCATCGAAATTTCTTTGTTAAGCAAACCGGAACCGGTTGAAGGTGAAACTTCGGTGGAAAAGGTAATGAAGATCAAACCAAAGAAGGATGGGGTTATTATTTCTTCGGGTTCCAGAAACGCGACCTTCCTTCCCCAGGTTTGGGATTCTTTGCCAATTAGAGAAGATTTTATTAGTGACCTGTGTAAAAAAGCAGGATTGTCGCCAGACTACTGGCAGCATAATGATCTTGAAATATCTACTTATCGCGTAGAGCATTTTGAAGAGGAGTAATTAAGAAGTATGAGCGAAAACAACTACTTATTGATTGATGCGGCATTTAAAAGACCCGTAACCAGAACACCTGTCTGGGTGATGAGACAAGCTGGAAGATACCTCTCCGAATATCGTGAAGTTCGCGAAAAAGCAGGAAGTTTTTTAAAACTCTGCATGAATCCCGAGTTGGCTGCAGAAGTGTCAATTCAACCCCTGGATATCATCGGGGTGGATGCCGTCATTATGTTTTCAGATATCCTGACTCCCCTTATCGGTATAGGAACCGAGCTTGATTTTGTTCCCGGCCCGGTTATCAGCAATCCGGTCAGAACCGGGTCCGATATCAATAACTTGAAACCGTTCAATCCCGAGGAGTCAACCGCTTACGTTGGTGCCATCCTCAAACTGATTCGCAAGCAGATCGAAGGCAGGGCACCTGTGATCGGGTTCGCCGGTGCTCCTTTTACACTTGCCTGCTACCTGGTTGAAGGCGGAAATACAAAATTGTTCAGCAAAACCATCCAATTGTTTTTTGATCAACCGGAACTGGCCCATCAGCTAATGGACAAGCTTTCAGTGCTGACGATTGATTACCTCAATTACCAGATTGAAAATGGAGCACAAATGGTTCAGTTGTTTGATACCTGGGCCGGTATTCTCTCGCCTGAGGACTTCAAACAGTATATCCTGCCTTATATTACCAGAATTTTTGATAGTTTAGATAAAAAGAACGAAGTACCAAGAGTGTATTACGTAAACGGCAGCAGTCATCTATTACCACAGATGGCGACTTGTGGTGCCGACGTGATAGGTTTGGATTGGCGTACGGACATCGGCCGGGTTAAACAGCAAATTGGCGATAAGGTTGCATTGCAGGGAAATATTGATCCGAATATTTTATTTTGTTCCAAGGAAATCATTCAACAAAGGACAAAACAGATTCTCGATAAATTCGGGTCGGATAGCGGACATATTTTTAACCTGGGCCATGGTATTGATAAATCGGTTAACCCCGAACACCTGAAAGCCATGGTTGAAACCGTCAAGACATATTCTGTTAGATAAATAAATCAACTATTTATTCAATAAAATCGACACGGTCTCAATTTTCGTTTACACTTTCCGTTTTGCTGCCAGTTTTCCAGAAATATCAACAACAGCCTTGTCATGCTAAAATTAGGTGAAATACTCTTCCGCATGAGGGATTATACCCCCATTCCTTTTGTTATTGTGATGATCATTTATCCTTCGGTAAATCAGACCAGTTTGTTGGCAGGTACCTTGCTGATACTTTTGGGCGAGTTTATTCGCATCAAAGGGGTTGCTCATATAGGAGGAGTCAGCCGAACCAAAACGTACAGTACCGGCCGGAAACTCATAACCAGCGGACTTTTTTCCCATGTTCGCAATCCATTATACATTGGTAATTTTTTTCTCAGTGTTGGTCTCGTCGTGGTATCAAATGTTCATCCTTTCTTCACGGCTTTTTTTGTTCTATTCTTCTTCATGCAATACATTCCTATCGTCACTTGGGAAGAAAGCAATCTCAAAAACGTTTTTGGTAAGGAATTCGAAGACTACATTAGCAAAGTTCCAAGATGGATACCGTCATTCAGCAATAAATATGGAATAAGTGAAGTTGTAGCACCCGATTATAAAAAGGCCGTCAAGTCGGAAAAGAATACTCTAATTGCCATAATCATTCTTTATATGGTCGTTCTTTGGCGCAGTGATTGGTTTGTACCCCTGGTGGAATGGATAAAATCCTTCAGTTAACTCGAGTCTGAACGAAAATTAGCTTAAACCATACCAATGAAGGCTTTAAGGGCAGATTGATACATCGAGGTTCGGTACTTTCAGCGATCAGCTCTCAGCCGGTTTTTGGTGGAATGTTAAATGCTTTATCCTGAATGCCGAAAGCTGACGGCACGTTAATCTTCAAGCTGAACTTCGGCATCTAGTACAAGGCTGGATAAGGGTTTAGCGCTTTTCCGTTCAGATACTAACTATACCAATTTTCCAATATGAAACCCATAATTATTATACCTGCCAGACTAGGCTCAGAAAGGCTGCAATCCAAACCACTCTTGAAAATGAATGGAAAAGCCATGATTCGTCATACTGTTGAGCGAGTTCTTCAAGGCGGGATCGAACCGGTGGCTGTTGCTTCAGATTCCAACTTGGTGTTGGATGAGATCAAAGATTTAAAAGGTGCTATTCCTGTCATAACCTCACCGGATCATACATGCGGAACGGAAAGGGTTTTGGAAGCCTACCGGATATTGAGTAAAGACCTGGGAGAGTTTGACTGGATAATTAACGTTCAGGGCGATGAGCCCTTTATTGAGCCGGACATGATTCGAGCATTGCCTGCAGAATTGGAAAAACGTAAGAACCTGGCCGAATTTCTAACCACAGTGGCCGAGCTAAAGGACTTTGAAAAAGAAGACAGGAACGTAGCCAAAGTTGTTATGGACCTTAAGCAAAACGCCTTAATTTTCACCAGGGATGATATTCAATGTGCCTATAAGCATACATCGATTTATATCTACACACCCGCATTTCTCCAAACCTTTTGCAGTCTTCCCGCCTCTCCCCTGGAAAAAGCGTACTCGTTGGAACAGATGAGAGCGTTGGATAACGGCTATAATTTAAACTGTATCCCGCTTCCTTTTGATGCAATATCTATCAATACAGTCGAAGACCTGGAAAAAGCAAAGGTAGAAGATTACAGTTTCTTTGAGGCACGGTAGAGAATTAGCAATATTTGTCGTTAACATTCAATATATTAAGCATGTGGCCATTTATTTATAACCTGGTTTTGTTCCCATTTTCGATACTCCTGGTTCGTATTGTTTCTCCGTTTAACGATAAAATAAAATCCAGTGTCGTCGGGAAGAAATCTGTCTGGAAACGACTTCCCGAACAGCTTAAGGATAAAGATACCAAGAGGAAGCTCATCTGGTTTCATGCTCCAAGTGCCGGTGAGTTCATTCAACTACAACCTCTGCTTGAGAAATTCCTGAATAATGAATACGAATGTGTGGTAACTTACAATTCCATCTCTGCGGAAAAATGGATTAAAAAGACTACAATTCAAGCTGAACGACAGCCTTTACTACTTGATTATCTTCCCTTTGATTCGAAAAGGCTGATTCGAAGGTGGTTGAAGTGCTTAAAGCCCGATGCACTGGTTTTTGTAAAATATGACCTCTGGCCCAATACAATTTGGGAAACTTTTAGAGCCGGAATCCCGGTTTACCTGGTATCTGCAACGCTACACCGGAAAACCAAACGATATGTTTCGAAATTGGGCAGGTCGTTTTATAAAAGCTTGTATTCAAGATTTCGGTCCATTTTCGTTGTAGAAGAGGATGATAAAACAAGGTTTTTGGAGACAAGCCCGGGGCAAAATAATATAAAAGTATACGGAGACATCCGCTACGATGCCACTTTGGATCAAAGGGAACGAAAGGTACTGCCGACTTTGCCGGGAAATATAAAAGACAAGTTCGTTTTCATTCTCGGTAGCTGCTGGCCACCGGATGAAGAGTGCGTGTTTGGTGCACTAAAAAAAGCCATGGAAGCCTATCCTTTTCTTTTCCTGATCATAGCTCCCCATGAACCGACAGAATCTCACCTCGCTTCGGGAGAATCTTTCTTCAGGGAGTATGGAACCAGCCGTTTATCCCAATTGGACAAATCGAATACCCAGACAGGGAGAGTTCTGATGATTGATACTGTCGGTATTCTTTCGGCCTTGTACAAGATTGGTAGTTTAGGCTACATCGGCGGTGGATTTACCACAGGAGTTCACAATGTGATGGAGCCTTGTGCCATGGGAATACCTGTGTTTTTTGGCCCCAAACACTATAATTCAGGCGAAGCCTTGCAATTGTCAAAAGACGGTCTGGCGTTTCCGGTGAGTACACCCGATGAGTTTGAAGATAAACTATTTGAATTGTTAGAAGACAGAAACAAGACCCAAGAACTGGGCAACCAGGCTCAAAACTACATAGAAAATCAAGCCGGTGCCACTGAGCGAAGTTATGAAGCGATTGTCAAAGATATCGGCGCTGCAATCCATTAAAGGAGCAAGACTATGAAACAAAGCGAATTGGTGGCTTATTGTGATCAATTATTAAAAGTTTCATCCATCAAGGACTATTGTCCAAACGGTATGCAGGTTGAAGGGGACAACAGGCAAGTAAAAAAAATCGCTCTTGGTGTGTCTATTTCCCTGGAACTCATCAACAAGGCTGTCGATCTTGGTGCGGATCTGATTTTCACTCATCACGGTATCATTTGGGATAAAGACTCACGCAGAATTGAAGGTCCTTTCCGCAAAAAAGTGAAAACTTTACTCGATGCCGGTATCGCAGCTGCAACTTATCATCTTCCATTGGATTTTCATCCGGAACTCGGAAACAATGTCCAACTGGCAAAGTTACTTGAATTAACCGATATCGAACTTCTTTCTCCGATACCGGAGCAGGCAGAAGCGGTAATAGGCACCATACCCTGTAAGACTATCACTGAGTTTTCCGAGTTAATCGAAAAGAAATTGCAGAGAAAACCGTTGGTCTTTCCTTTTGGAAAAGAGGAGGTTTCGAAAGTTGTTATCATTACCGGAGGTGCCCAAGGTTACTATTTAACAGCCGTTGAAAACGGAGCGGACTGCTATTTAACAGGCGAAGCTTCGGAAAAAAATTATGGGATGGCGCAGGAATACGAACAACATTTCATCAGCGCCGGACATTACGCAACGGAGAAGTGGGGAATCCTCGCTTTAGGTGAGCATTTGGAAAAGGAATACGGCATTCCTTTCGAGTTTATTGAAATCGATAATCCGTTATAAATTTTTAAGATCGTCAGCAATCCTTTCAATCAGCAGAGAACAGTTTTCATTGATCGTATTGATGCTTTCTTTGCTGATATCATCATAGTGGATCCCGCAAACAACCAATAGTTCGTTAGGAACCAGTCCGGCCAACCGCTCCATGCATTCCTTCACAATTTGATCTTCCCTGTGTGTGGGATAAGTGAACTGTTCGTAAGAACTAACGGTATTAGTCCGATTGGTCGAAAACGCTAGGGAGCCCATGTGTGCGTCCCCTCCGCTGATCTTGACGATTAGATCTCTTCCCTGTCGGATTAGATTAAATTCTACAAAAGTCTTGTCGCTGATTTTCCCTGTGGAATACCTGGTCATTTGTTTTTTGTTTAGCTTATTATTTTGATTAATTGCTTTACTGGCGGTCTCCAAATTGATTTTCAATAGGAGCTTATGATACACTCCTCTTTAACAAGTGTTGTCCTTGATGTTTTTTTTATTCCGATTTACCATCCAATTAACACCAATTGAATAATAATTTCATCGCTAAACCGAACCGGAAATAACGTTTTGGAGGACCCATTGACATCCGATATTGTTAAAGTAATTGCAGAGAACAAAGAGCTTCAGAAATATACCGAACCTATGCGACTGGCAGATGAAGCCGTGCCCTTTATTGGTCAACCGAAAAAACATGAATCCGAATCCGACAAAATCTTTCTCCGCTTGAACCCTCTTTCCAGCAATGGCGCCATTTTAGAATTTAAAACCGAAGATATTGTTTTTGCGGAAAATGTCAAAACAGTTTCCCAAAAAGACGGAGCAGCCTTTCAAATTGTTAAGATCTGGATCCGCAAGGGAAGCGTCGGCATTAAACTGGAACCTTTCTCTGTGCAAGATTTTTCCGAAGTTTTAGGTAAGGATTTTGATTAATCCTTATTGTCCCAATCTCCCCAGGTAAAACAAATTCTGATATTGTTGAGGACTTAAGTTTTCGGGTCTCAAATTCTGTAAAGCCTGTTGATCTTCATCTGTAAGGGATTGATACACCTGACTTTCATTGTTTTTCAGATGATTGATCAACAGTTTCCTCCTTAAATTAAATGCCCTTCTAACAAAATCAAAAAAGGCTTTTTCATTTTCCAGGGTGTTAACTAGAGGTTTCAGTTGAATAACTGCCGAGTCAACTTTTGGTTTGGGATTAAAAGCTCCCGGGGGAACCTTGAATAGCATACTTGTAGTAAATACCGAACCGGCAATAACGGAAAGCACTCCGTAATCCTTCAGTTTTTTACCATCACCTTGATGACCAATCCTTTCCGCAACCTCCTTTTGAACCATGATCGTCATTGAATGTATCTGCCGGCGTTGTTCGACCAGTTGAAAGAACAGAGGAGTGGAAATATTGTACGGTAAATTAGCTACCACTTTATTGCATCTTCCTTCCTGAATGATTCCATGCCAATCTGACTTCAGTATATCCTGGGTGATTAGCCTGAAATTGCCCTGATGTTGAAAACGCTTTTTCAGATCACCGGCCAGATCCCTGTCGATTTCAACAACCGTGATATCAGCACCTTTCACAAGTAGCTCCCCGGTCAGCGCTCCGCGTCCGGGTCCAATTTCTATAATATGATCACCCGGCTTGATGTCGGCTGCCGCAATGGTTTTTTCTATGACGGATTGATCACACAAAAAATGCTGACCAAAACGTTTACGGGCATAAGGGCGTTTTTTGCTCATGTGGTGGAATTCTTTTTAGATAGCCTTTTTGACATTATGCGTGCGAAAGAAGCCTTAAGCTTGCGATTGCTTATGTTTTCAGCTGTTTGTTGTGCCTTGGGATCAACTTGGGAAGAGATACGCTTGGACCCCTTTTGACTTTTTTGGGGGGGCTTTGGAGAAGATGCGATCGTTGTTTTGCCGACCCTGAAAGAAACCTTTTTCACCACTCCTTCTCCACAAATCTCCGGAGAAGCGATCAAATCCAGTATTTGCCTTTCAAAATACTTCAAATGATGCGAATAAGCGGCATCCGCAACATGAACAATGAGTTTTTTTTTGTGCAGCTGAATGGGCGAAGTTTTGGCAGCCAGAGGTTTTCCCACGATGATTTCCCAGTACTTTTGAATTTTGCTGAAATATAAAACTGATTGCAGGTTGTTTTCCGTCAGGACATCTTCAACCGTTTTCTCAAGCTTCACAAAATCGCTGTCTTCCGAGATATCGTTCATGATTGTAGGTGAGGTACCTGTGGCGCTTCAATTTTAGAAATATTCGCAAACTTGGTATGTTTTCCGGTAAACACCAGTTCAATCATACCTGTTGGACCGTTCCTGTGTTTGGCAATAATGATTTCAGCGATTCCTTTCTTTTCCGAATCTTCGTTATACACCTCATCCCGATAGATAAAAAAAATAATATCAGCATCTTGCTCGATTGAACCTGATTCCCTTAAATCGGAAAGCTGTGGTCTTTTATCGCTTCTGTTTTCCAAAGCCCTGTTAAGTTGTGACAAGGCAATAACAGGAACATTGAGATCTTTGGCCAAACCTTTCAAAGCTCTTGAAATTTCAGCAATTTCCTGTTCCCTGGAATTGGTTTTTCGGTTTCCCTGCATTAATTGCAGATAATCCAGGATGATCAAGGAAACACCGTGTTCAAGCTCCTTATCCAATTGTTTACAGATCGTCGCTACCTCGTACGGCGTGATATTGGAAGTATCATTAATATACATCGGTGCAACGGAAAGCCTGTCGGTTGCCTTTGCCAGTTTATCCCAATCCTCCTGTTCCAGATTTCCGGTACGCATTTTGTGGCTGTCTATGCGTGATTCGGAAGTCAGCATCCTCATTGTGAGCTGTTCCTTCGACATTTCCAGACTAAACATCAACACCGCTCCCTGAGATTCATTGCGAATGGCTACGTATGATGCGATGTTTAACGCCAGGGCGGTTTTACCCATGGAAGGTCTGGCAGCTAGAATGATCAGATCCGAAGCTTGCAACCCGGACGTGATACGATCCAAATCCATAAACCCGGTAGGCAAACCGGTTATTTCACTCTTGGTTTTGGATATCTCTTCCAGCTTGTCAAAATTAGTTAGAAGGATATCTTTGATATGACTATAGTTTTTTTCTGAAGTGCGGGTGGCAATCTCGGTAATCTTATTCTCTGCTTCAGCGAGAAGTTCAGATATGCTTTGTTGGGGATCACGACTCTTACGATTGATATCAGAGGTCGTTGTAATCAGGTCACGTAAAAGGGCGTGTTCTTGTATAATCTTGGCATAGTAGACAATGTTTCCGGAACTGGGAACACAATCAACCAATTCAGCTAAATAGGCATAACCGCCGATATCTTCGAGTTTTCCAAATTCTTTAAGTTGGTCGCCAAGAATAATCTCATCAATCGGCTGATTGGCATCCACCAACTCCAACATTGCGCGAAATATATGACGGTGGCTTTCCTCGTGAAATGAGTTGGGAGTTAGAATACCGGCAATATCGGTCATTGTGTGATTGTTGAAAATGATCGCACCCAACACTGCCTGCTCAGCCTCAAAATCATGGGGAATTGTCAGGACCGATTTATTTTCTGCCGTCATGAATGAATACTTTGAAATTTAACAAGCGCTCAAGTAGCTGTGTAGCTTTTTGCAAAGTGTTAGGTTAACGAAAACTGCAGGCATTCTCAACTGATTAAACAAAAAAACAAATAATGCATCTGAAGTCTTTTAAATTCTGATAGTTAATTTTAGGAAGTCACCGTACCACCTTGCTTTTCGAAAAAGTCTCCCGGTATAAATCCAGCAATCCTTTGCTATTCACCTGCATGCAGACACCAATTTTCGGCATATTGTTCCAGGCGGTTTCTCCTAATAGTTTTCCGGAGCGATTCATGATCGTCTGACCCATGGCAATTCCTTCCGTAACTACACGAATTTCGCCACACTCATATTCAAAAAGGCCTGGGTCGATCACAAGGGCCA
>JANQLH010000179.1 GCA_028280735.1 SAR324 cluster bacterium
CTTTTACAAACAGAAATATAGGTATGCTGAAGAAACTGAACCAACAGGCCACTAATAAGTTGGTTGCCCTGATGTTTTGGTCTGCTTCCTTGGAAAGCCCAAACCAGGGAACTTCAGTATTTACAAATCCGATCATGGCAACAAACATGGCGAGTAAACCGCCTATGTAACCTAAACCCCAGCCATAACCGGATACTCTGCCGATATTTTTCTCGCTGGCAATTTCGGGCAGAAAGGCATTATAAAAAACATTACCCATTTCAAAAGCGATGTTTCCGACAGCAAACCAGAATAAAGCAAATAGGACCTCTCCCTTCACCGGAAAATAGAGCATGGCGGAAGCAATTACACAAACTGTTGTAAAGAAAAGCAAAAAGTGTTTCCTGTATCCTCCCTGGTCTGCCAACGCTCCCAAAAAAGGTGAAAGCAAAGCTACTGAAATTGCTGCTGCTGTTACTGCACGTGACCAAAGAGCAGTACCGCTGATTTCGTCCAGTGCGATTACCTTTGTAAAATAGGTCGCATAGATAAAGGTTACGATAAGGGTTGTAAAAGTCGAATTGGCAAAATCATAAAGCGACCAGCTCAAAACCTCTTTCTTGTTTCCACTCATTTGGCTCCTCATTTAGTATTAGCATCTTGTGGTCTTTACCATCATCATGCCACCAATTACAAGTGTTCTTTGACTTAAAATCAAGCCCTGAACGGCTATCTCACGCAAGAGTAATCACAACGCATTTCCAACATGTCGCGTATCTTGTTTGACTGAATTTTATTGTTCTTTATTGAATCGGTCTGGTAAAACGCCCCTTGTCCGGCCGGCTCCTTATCATTAATCACATCTTCACATAGTATCGAAGCGATGTAAAATTCGCATCCAAACAGTTTTAAGTTGGATTTATGTTGGTTTACGGTTTTTTTACAGCTTTATACAATACCGGAACGAACACATTTCATAATGGCAACCAACGGATATTAACAAACAAGGCATTTTACAATTAAAGGCAACATGGCGGGAGCATATTGGCATTTTTACACGGCAAATCTTGCATTGGAAAAGCTGGAGTATAAACTAAAAGGCAACGACAAATATAAATGTATTTTGGAATACCGTGAACACTACCTGGCCGGTGTGCAAGGACCGGACTTTAATTTCTATCCTAATGGAAATATTCGGGTATCCCAACTGGCTCACGGGAGGCAACCGGCGGACCTGGGCAGGTCTTTGCTTCGGTATGCCCGGTCAAATCAGGAAAGAGCATTTGCGTATGGATGGTTGATGCACCTCACTACCGACAACATCACTCATCCTCTTGTCAACAAACTGATATTGAAGCATTTTCCTTCAAAGACTATTAACGGCACCAACCCGGGTAAATATCCTTTGGGACATCATCGAGTGGAGTGGGGCATTGATGTGAACCTGCTGCAAAATGATGTCATCAGGCCTTACTTACCGGAGTTGAAAGACGCACTAATTCCGGCAAAAGACTTGTCTGATCTTGTGAACAAAACATTAAACGATCTCTTTGCTTTTGAACTAAATTCAAGCGATTGGAATAATGCTGTGGACAGCATGGTCAACTATTTACATTTGTTTGACAAGGTCTGGGCAGCCACAGGCAGGATAACCGATAAAAACCCGTTAAAGCAGGCCGTAAAAGGCTTGGGTTACAATGCTTTCGTAAAACCCATTGCGAAGCTTATCGGCATGAGAAATCCCGATAGCGGAGCCGGAGTATTCATCCCTATCAAGCCGGTAGAGGAAGATATAAATGCCGTTTTTCAGTATGCGGGTATGGTTTGTCCTGTTTTCGCGGAATATTTGGAGGAGGATTTCATCAATTTGCCCAACGATACGGGTTAAGAGTGACTAGTTACCCTCAGGCATATGTTTTAAGAGAATCTCCTTAAGTTGTTGCATTTCCAGGGGCTTTGCCAGGTATTCATCCATTCCGGCGGACAGGCAATGCTCCCGGTCGCCCGTTAAAGCTTTGGCTGTCAAAGCGATAATTGTTGATGCTTTGGGTCTTTGTGTTCTGGCTTCGATTTCCCTGATTTTTGTCGTCGCTTCAAATCCATCCATCCCCGGCATTAGGCAATCCATAAAAACAATATCATAGTGCCTTTCCTCACAAAGTCTGATTGCATCGATTCCACTGGAAGCCATATCGGCTTTGTACCCCAAATTTGACAACATCCCTGTAATTACAATCTGTCCCACGGGTTCATCTTCAACTATCAATATTCGGCTGTTTTCGCTCATTTTTTGGATTGTTTGTTGATCTTGGTTGGTTTAACAAACGACAGATTTATTATAAATCTTTATTCCCTGTCATTACAATGTAAGAGTTCAGGAAGTATTTCTGCAACATTGTGACCAGAATGAATGCTGCACCTGAATCACCGGGATCAACGCCTTTGTTTTAGGGATTTTTTCATGGACCTAAGAACAAATTATTTATGAGATACGATAAAAAATAAACCCGGGGAGTTGACAAAATCGCGAATCTTGCAGGTTTTATCGACAAGATTCGTATCTCACCCGAATACCTGAAAAATCTGTTTAATATCTGAACAGAAATCGCTAAACCCTTATCCAGTCTTGTGCTGGATACCGAAAATTCAACTTGAAGGTTAACGTGCTATCAGCCGTCAGCATTCAGCATAAGGCATTAAAAATTCAAATTAAAACTGGCTGAGAGCTGATCGCTGAATGCTGAAAGCACTGAACCCCGAAGCACCAAGCTGCCTTTAAAGCTTTTAACGGTATGGTTTGAACTGGTTATCACTCAGATACTGCTTAAGGTTATGCTGACGTTTATCTCCTGATATTTTTAATTCTTTTAACAACGAATTCTGAGATCTCGAAAATTTCACGGATTTTAAAAACATAACCTAAAGAAAACAGGGAGGTGATAAATAACATGGAAAGAACCGCCAGATGTACCATGCTTCCTAAAATGCTTAACGATTCGAAACCTGCCAGTAGCCGGTGTTTAGCAAAAAACAACAGGACCGCCAGGGGTATACTGATTAGTACCATTTTTAGGTAAAACAGGTATACTGCTTTTGCTTCTTTGTTCGCACTTCGTTTATTCCAGAAAATATAAAGAACACTTACCTGAAAGATTGTTGAGACTGAAATCGCGAGAGCGATTCCATAAATCTCAAATTTTATCATCCCCAAATAGTAAAGCGGCAGGGTCAATATCAAAACCACCGTCACGCAAACTGTCGGGAACAGGGTGTTTTGCATGGCGTAAAACCCCCTGTTGACAATGGTCTGTGCCGTAAATGCAAAGGCTCCTGCCATCAAAAATATCAAGATATTAGAGGTTATCATTGTTGAATCAGCGTTAAACTGACCACGTTGGAACAATAAATATACTATCTCTTTTCTCAAAAAAATCACCAAAACAGAGCAGGGAATCACCAGGGAGATTTTCCTTAATATGGTGTTCAACAGCCGGTTGAGTTCCTGTATCTTGTTTTCAATTGCCAGTTTACTCATATAAGGATATGACGCTGTTCCCACAGCCTGTCCGAACAAACCGACCAAAATAAACATGATTCTGAAGCCGTAATTCAATGAGGCAATACTTCCTTCCGAGAGAAATGATCCAAACAGTTTGGGAATGATTTCATTGGAAAAGCTTATTGTCATGCCAATGATGAGGGGGAGAGTCAACAGGAAATATTTCCTGAACTCGGGATGCTTAAGGTCTATCACGGGAAACCATTTAAGGCCTACAGATCTGGCACCAAAATATTGAATCACGAAATTACCAATAATCGCCCCACACAAGGCTCCCCAGGAAAAACCCTCCATACCCAGTTTTGGGTAAAGCATCACTCCGCCGATAATGATTCCTGCATTATAAATCAGGGGAGCTAAAGCCGGGATGATAAATTGTTCCTTTGCAAACTGCACAGCCATTAAAATCCCTCCCATAAAAAAGAAAACCTGGGCAGGAATCACTATACGGGTAAGTCTTACTGCTTCCTGAAAATTAGTGGTATTTTTCAGACCGGTATAACCAATCAATGAATCTGCAAAAAAAGAAAGCATGATAGATAAAGCTATCAAGACTATTCCGAATGTATTTAAAATATTGGAGAATACGCGCCAGCCTTCAGATTCTCTGCCTGACGCCAACAGGTATGAAAAAATCGGAATAAAGGTAATCGATAAAAATCCCGTAGCTGCAACATGATTCAGGATTTCGGGTATGACAAAGGAAACCTGGTAGGCATCAACCGAACCACTGGTTCCTGCATAGTTTGCGATAACCATTTCTCGAAAAACACCAATGACACGGCTTAATAGTACTGATGTGATCATTATCAGGGAGGCAATACCGACTTTTTTATAAATGCTGGAAGACATTCATTATCCCAGGGGAATAAGTTTCAGCACACGACTTGTGCAAGGTTTGATGGAACAATACGATCGTATCTCTTTCAGATTGTTAGCGATGAACGAGTCGGTTAGTCAAGGAACCAATTCGCCATACCAAAGCTAGAATAAGCTCACTGGAATCACAAATACCAAAAAATCTCAGAAAGAAGAAAATTCTTGGTTTGCAGAAGAAGGCCGGAAACAAATAGGGGTGTCAATAGGGTAAGATAAATTTAAAGCAAGATCCTTTTTTTTCGTTGTTTTCCGCCCAAATCTTGCCGTTATGTGCTTTGACGATTTCATAACAGATAGCCAGACCCAGGCCGGTTCCTCCGGCTCCGGTTTTTGTTTTGCTGCTTTGAATGAACTTATCGAATACGGTATCCAGTTCGTTTTCAGGAATTCCGATACCTTCGTCTTTTACAGCAATGACTAATCCTTCCCGCACTAGCTCGGAATCATCAATATACCCGCTGTGTTCAAAGTCGATATGAATCGATTTCCCATCAACAGTGAATTTGATCGCGTTAGAAAGCAAATTTCGCACAACCTGGCCGATTTTGTAATTATCACAGGTGACAGTCGTATTGGTAGTTGTATCCTGTACATTAACCTTTACCTCTCTCTCATTGAGCGTTGGGGCAAACTCCTCCACTGAAGATATCACTACCTGTTTTACATCTGTTGGTTCCATTTTATAGAGCATTCTGCCGGCTTCCAGCTTGGAAAGATCCAGCAGGTCGTTTAACAGGGATAACAGCCGATTTCCGGCCATATTAATCTGGGTGAAGTAGTGCAGGATTTTCTCAGGGGCGACCTTTGAGATTTTTCGGATACCGAACTTGGAAAAGCTCAAAATGGCATGCATGGGAGTACGCAATTCATGGGACATGTTTGCCAGAAACTCGGATTTGGCTTTGTTTGCCGCTTCCGATGCTTGTTTGGCTTTTTCCAGTTCGATGTTGGTGTTTCTAAGCTCTTCGATATAACTTTTGGATTTTCTGTGCAGGTAGCTCTTCTGAGTAAGCGCCAGCGCCATTTGCACAACGGAAACCGTATCAAATGGTTTGCGAATGAACATTAACTGATCCGTCATCCCCAATTGGGAAATAATATCGTTTAAGGTATATTCGGAGTGTGCCGTGCACAGAACCACCTCGATGTCCGGAAACTCCTTCCATATCCTGGAAACCGTCGTAATGCCGTTATAACCCGGAGGCATCCGAATATCCATAAAAACCAATGAATAGGGAAAACTTTCTTCATGGGCTTTTCTCACCATTTGCAGGGCTTCGTCTCCCTGGTAAGCATGATCGATTTTGAATTGCGACAGCAACTCCATGCTGTTGGGCTCTTCCTTCTCCCCATCACCCCAAAAATGCTCTTCAAAACTGGGGATTTTCTTAACAGACTCTGAACGATAGGAAAGTATTTTTTCAAAATCTTCATGAATACTTTCGTTATCATCAGCGATTAGTATACGGTGTTGTTCCTTTGAAATATCGTCAGTCATATGGTCCACGAACACGCTTCGACATTAGTTTAAGCTTCTATTACAGACAACAGGCAAATCGTTCACTTCAATTTTATAGCAAACATGATGAATCTTCAAGAAAAAGCAAAAGTATAGCTAATTTCCAACGTTAAGAGTATCAAAAGGCAGTTTTTCGACGTCTTCAATGAGTTGTCTCATTTGCTCCAAAATAAAACCAGGATTTTTTAAAAGGTGATGCAAGGTAACATCTTTCAGAAAAAAACCGGGATGAATATCCAGTATTTTAATTAACTCATTTAATTGATGTTCGAACACAAGGTGGTCATGAGGTTCGTAAAATAGAGGGATGAGACTGTACAACCTGATTTTCTCCGGTGCAATTCCCAGTTGATACCTGAAAACGTTGCGACTTTTCGTTGTGGTTTGTTCAAACCCCACAACCAAATTTTCCTCGGCAAGAATAGTTAGTATATGGGATAATCGCTTTCTGTTCATCCCCAGGTTTAGCTGAATCTCATCAAATCCGGGTGGATTTCCCTTTTTCTGGAAATCCTGGACAAGGTACATCATTACTTTCAGTGAAGAACAAAGCAGGGACTGGTCGCTGTACATTCCCTTGTTATCCCGATAACCAGTCTGACTGTGATAATGGAACACAAAAGCCATAACAGCTCCGGATAAAACCACTATCCAAATCACATATACCCAAAGCAGGAAAATCGGAAACATGGCAAGTGAGCCGTAAATGACGTCCAGTTTGGAAAACGACTTTAAATAAAAACTCACCAGGGAATTACTGCCTTGAATTACCAAAGCCGCTATTAGGGCTCCCCTAAGCGCAGCAATATAGCTTACCGAGATTACCGGAATGTACAAATAAAGCACAAAGAGACCTGCAAAAATAACCAATATGGGAATCAAATGGGCATACAGGGTTTCCACGTAAACAAAGCTGATTACCTCGCTGAAATAAGGAATTGTTTGCAAATAGGGAGGAAGTGAAAACACCAGTACCAGAATCATGGGACCAAAAAACAGGGTCATTAAGAAAGACATTATGTTTTTAAACCACATGCTCTTTTTTTCCGATAACCAGATCTCATTGATCGAGGTGTATACTTTTACGTAAAGAAACACGCCTGCGAGAAACAGGGTTGGAAATCCGATCACTCCGAAAAACGTCGAAGCAGCGGTGAGCTTTTCAAATTGGTCAAAAATTTTATTTACATATTCCGGGAAAAAATAGGTTGCTATGGTCTCCCTGATTTTGGTCTCAACAACATGATTCTCTGTCACTATCCCCAGAATCGCAAAAAAGGCAGCCAGTATCGGCACCAGTGTAAAGATGGTGGTATAGGCCAATGACTGGGCTAAAACAGGAACTCTCCGCTCTCTGAACAGTTTTGCCGACAAAAGAATAACCCTGCCGGTTTTCAAAAGAAATGGGCTTTTCTTTGTTTCAATGACCTTTTGAATAAAGACCGATTCCCATAAATTCATTATTGCCTCTTAATAGTTAACCCAAGAAAACCAAATAGATAATTAGTGCCCGAACGAAAACCCATCAAATTCTTGCAAGAAAGGACTTTAGAGGTGGATTTTGCTTTGGAAGTATGCACCTTCAGCAATTAGCTGTCAGCTGGCTAATGATCTCATATTTTATTTTTTGAGCTGATTGCCGAAAGCATGTCAAACCTCAAGATGAATCCGTATGATTGCATCAAGGCAGAATTAAGGATTTAAAAGGTTTTCGTTCAAGCACTAATTAGTGTCTGAACGGAAAATCGCTAAACCCTTATCCAGCCCTGTGCTAGATACCGCGTTTCACCTTGAAGATTTAGGTGCTATCAGCATTCAGCATAAAGCATTGAAAATGAAACAAAAGCCGGCTGAGTGCTGAAAGCACTAAACCTCGAAGCATCAAGTTGCCCTTAAAGCTTTTATTGGTATGGTTTAAACTAGTTTTCGTTCAGATACTAATTAGGTCTCTGTAACATCCTAGTATAAAAAACATTGATTAAAAAGTCGTTTTTCAGTGGTAACCACGCTGTTTTTGCAGGTATCAGGCAGATCAGTCGCATTATCTTTTGTTTTCATCAAAATGAAGGCTTTCCCCAAAAACCTCTATTTGAAACAGGGGTATGTTGGCCTTGTTCTATTACACTCTAAGCTGGTTTAAACGATCCAAACCTGTTTGTCTAATGTTTCGGTCCGGTTTTGTTTTGGATGCATGGTCCTTAAGTCAGTCATTTCGGGTGTAAGAAGCAGGTTGTGTTCAGAAATCATCTTTTCCCCCTTCTTTGCCAGGATAAGTCCGTTATTCGAATCCCTTTAATTCATCTAAAAATTTGGTAGTTTCACCATCAGCATGGTAAATTATTTGCAGTAGTTGTGAAATCAACCCCTATTGAATACTCTGCACCTCGAACATTCTCATCGAAGATATACGCTCAATGATTTGAGCATATTCCGTTCACGATGCCGGATGTGGAAAAAGTATTACTTCTTTTTGGCTTGATTTTTTGCTATAATGGCGGTAAGGCTGACTTGTCAATGCCTAACTACCCGGAATAGCTTGATATTGTTTGTTTATGCTGTCATGGAAGCACGTTTTCGTTTATCACCTTTAATTGAACCAATCGGTCGCAAGCCATATCTAAAAAAATGGACAGGCTACAGGTCTGCCCTGAATGGCTCCGGTTCAAAACACCGACGGTATCAATTTGATGATACTTATCGATATTTTATTCAGGTTCTTGAAACAGAAAACCTGGAGTTAGCTTATAAATTCCGCTATACGGTTGAAGCAGCAGGCTCGGCTCCCTTTATCGAAAGACAGGATCAACTGGACAGAGCCTTGAAACGTTCAAAAAACAAGGCTTTTGAACCACTGGAAAATTTACTGCAGCAAATTCAGATCGAACTGGGTCTTGATTATGACCAGCAATCCCTCGCCCAACCAATTAGGAGACCGATTGTCCGAGAATCAATTAAACCTGATCCCGAACTTAAAGATGCCATTTCACTTTATATTCCGGATATAACGACTCCCGACAATACGGACCACCACACCCCTTATGGCCAATACCACTGGCAACAGCCTCCCGAAGAAACAGAGGAGCAAACAGACGACGCATTGGTAGCTGCGGACACGGAGTTGGCAGCTTATGCCAGGTTGAAGCAAGCTAAACTTGACAATTTAATTGAAAATCAACCCACCGGTCAAAAGGAGGACTCTGCAACAGATGAGCTGTTAAATCAGTTTCCTGAAAACTTAAAAAAGTTGTCAGAGTTATCCAAAGAAGATGATCCTATCGAAACTCTCGCTACACCGAGGATTCAAACAGATAAAAAGATTGAACCATCTATAACCCGGGAAGATTCATCTGATATTGAAGCGGGTGAGCTCACAACTCACGTGCCATCTGACAACAAAAAAACTTCTGACCAGTCATCTTTACAGCTAAAATTAACCGAAGCAGGTTATCCAAAGCCGGAAGATATCATCCAACCCGATGCTGAAGGTTCACCTGAATCAGGTCTGGCTGAAAATGGTAAAGATAAATACCAGGATTCGCCGCAAACAGAGGTCTTTCGCGAATCCTCAACTGACTCCGCAAAACAGAATCCGGAACGGAATAGTTATGCAACTCCCCCGGTTTCTTATGATGAAGAGGTACAGGGTCCGGATACGGGAACCGCGTTCAAAGCTGTTATTGATCGGGAAAGCAATGAATCAGCAGATGTTGATGAAGAAAGGGTTTTGGAAGCCGAAGTTATCAAAGTTGCAGCTGATAAGCTGGTGTTGCCGGCCGATGAATCTCAATCGGATATCCGGGGGTCTGCTGCCGAAGAGATATCAATTAAGGACACCGCTTGGCAGACTCCGTCGCTGGAAACGGATAAACAAGAAGACTTGTTAAATATTGAATCGACAAAAGGGAAAACAAAACATTGTGAAGAAGCTTTTCCCGAATCCTCTGATTTAAATGAAAGTGTTGAACAGTCCGAACCATTTATCAAGCAATCAGATTCGCTGAAATCATATGTTACAGCAGAGTCTGCCAAGCCTGATAATGAGGAGTTTGAAAACGATCAAGAGACTGTGGCCCAGCCCTCCTCCCATGATTCTGCCGATGCAACCCAAAAAGAAAAAGTTCCCGTGTCCGCGGACAGATCCTTCATGAAAGCTTTGAAATCGCCGATTCATCATTTGAAGGCAAAGCTTAATCTAAAAAATGATCACCCTGCGGTTTCGGAAGATGGTGAGCAAAGAGAGCATCATCCAAATATACCAAAATCAAAGCGAAAGAAGCTTTCATTGCCTTTCAAGGTCCGTAAATCAAGCAGTTCCTTAGATAAAAAACAAGTCATTGAGGAAACAAGAGAAAAAGAAGTCATTAAGAAACCAGTGGATTACAACCTTAGTGAATTCAGATTAGCTGCTGAATCTACAAAAGGATCCGAAGCTGATGCGGACATGAAGGGCAAACCATCGGAGGAAAAAACGCGGGAAGAGTATGAAAAATCACTGAATGATCTCAAAGAATATGCCGATCCCAGAATTGGCTTGATCCAAAGCCGAAAAGAAGTGATTCTGAGAATACATAAAAACCGGAAAAACGGTAATAACGGTGAATCAGACAAACCAAACTGGACAGGAAAGCCTGTAGTGGAGAATTCTCCGCCCCCTCCGCTTTACAATTTCAAATTCACATTGCGCAAACCGATTATTCACAGCACGCCGGACACCTATGATCATGGTACTGCCCTGGTCATTTTCAAGGATTGTATTGAACGGCGTTCTGAAACATCTTCCGAAAGGCGACATTTTTTTGCCGGCAGTTCAACCTGGAACTATTTTCAAAAAAAGAACTACCGACCTTTTTACCAGGATACATCCTCCCTCGTAATCCAAAAAGACTGTATCGAGCATCGTATAGTGCACAATCCGCTGCCGTCAAAACACACACTAGAACTGTCCTCATCGGAAATGGAGACATTTAAGGAATTTGATTCGTTCTACAGAGAACCCGATGAATACGAAGACAGTTTATATTTCTCCGATAACTCCGATTCTTCCTTCGACGAGGTTGATAAATATTCGTACGTTGATCCATTTGAAGAGGAGAACAAAGCACAGGCTTTTCATCAAAAGAAACGCGAAGAGCTTTATCAATCCTGCCTGGATAGAATTAACCAGAAAGAAGGGCTTTTGTTCGATTTCAAGGCTGGTAAAATTGCCATAGACAATACTGACAAGCATGAAATTGAGAGGTGGGTAAGGGCTCAGCAATCAGAATCGATCGAAATGTATCGTACTTACGCGGAAGCCATTATGCATCCTGAAATTGGGAGCATAAAAGGTGTACAGGATTTCGTGCGTTCCAAACTCAAAAAGTCCGATTTTCCGGGTCAACGTGTTGTAGACATTTTTGATAAGCTCAAGGAAAATTCCTATTCGGTGGAACTGAAGCGACAGGATTTGGTTGGTATTTTAAAACGTCAGGATTATGTCAGTGTCAATTCTGATTCATTGTCGACAACTTTGTCGTTTTCCAACTCCTATTCTCGATACCGGGCATGGCGTGAAACAGTGGAAAGCCCGAAGATTCAGGTCCGTACCGCAAGTGCCGCTGAAAAAAGGCCTATTATTCCATTTGAATCATTCAGAAAAAGGTGGAGTTACCTGGATACTCCAAAGATTAATGTTAGGTCTTCATCTGAATACCAATTCAAGCGAACTATTCCGGTATTCGACAAGATATCAAACTGGAGAAAATCGCACTCCTGATCGTTGTTGATCTTCTCACCTCGTTTGAGAACCTCCTGCAATTGCCAATTTTACCATCTCCCGGTAGTCTTAACTAGTGCCTGAACGAAAACCAATTTAACCCATACCAATAAAAGTTTTGAAAGCAGTTTGGTACTTCGAAGTATAGTGCTTTCAGTGATCAGCTCTCAGCCGGTTTTTCACTTACAATTGTTATGTCTTCGCTGACTGCATGTTAATCTTCAAGTTGAATTCCGGTATCCGGCATGGAGCTGGATAAGGCTTTAGTGACTTTTTGTTCAGCCACTCACTGTATGAAGTACAAACACCTGCTATGGAGGAATAATGCCAAGATTTAATTTTTCCGGGATTCATCATGTTGCGTTTGCGACTGCCGATTTGGATAAAACCATTGCTTATTGGCGTGATCTTCTTGGCTTTAACATTGTTTTCGGAATCGCGGACAAAGACCAAAAACAGATATCTTTTCGGATATCACAGCACATGATGGTCTTTTTTTTCGAATGGAGAGAGGTGGAGAAGGTTAAACCCAAACGCCACGGGGAGCCGGTAAAGGGACCTTTTATATTTGATCATCTGGCCATACACATGGAACAAGAAAGCGATCTGGATACTTTGCAGAATCAATTGGTATGTGCTGATTTCCCGGTATCGGATATCATCAACCATGGATTTCTGCACTCCATTTACACCTTTGATCCCAACGGAATACCCTTGGAGTTCTCCTGGAAAGTACCGCAGGTTGACCTAGATAAACGTCCTGTTTTTATTAAAGATGAATCTATTGATGGTGAGATTCCGGCATTGGTTCCAAATGCCGACAGATGGCCGAACTGCGACGAAGATCAGGAAGATCCGGACCATGTAAGGGTGATACTTCCCGGGAAAGAGCTGAAATATTTTCAATAAGTTATTGCCTGACTTTTAAAAAAGGCACCGAAAGCAACCAGTGCAGCTTCAAATACTTGCTGTCTACGAAATAGCCCGTTCCCAAAACCATTTTTTCATGTCCTTCTTTTGGTTGCTCTTTATAGGTTTTAAATAATCTGTCCCACCAGGAAAGAAAAAATCCGTAATTCGTATTTGTCTCTTCCTTATACACGGAATGGTGAACCCTGTGCATATCCGGAGTTACTATTATTCTTCGCACTATACGATCTACCTGCAGTGGAATAAGAATGTTACCGTGGTTGAACATAGCCGATGCATTTAAGATCAGCTCAAAAATCAAAACCGATTCGGCCGGAATTCCCAACAGCCATACAAATCCCATTTTGATTACCATGGATAACCCGATTTCCACCGGATGAAATCTTGCTCCTGAGGTAACGTCCAGATCGGGATCTATATGATGCATCCGATGCAATCTCCACAATAAAGGAACCTTGTGAAAGATCACATGCTGACCGTAAATCAAAAGGTCCAATAAAATAACACCTAGGATCAGCTGAACGGCAAATGGAATCTGAAAATTGTTTCCCAGCCCCCATCCTTCCTGTTTCGCCACTAGCGCTGTTCCGACTGCTAAAATCGGGAACATCAGTCGCAGTATCAGGGCGTTAAGAAATACCAAACCCAGGTTGTTCAGCCAACGCAACGATTTCGAAGCAACCCTGTTTTTCCTAGGAAGCAAGATCTCCCAAAGACCAACCACAGCGAGCATGGCAAAAAATGAAACGCTTCGAATTTGTGCTTCATATTCCAACATTGTTTCTCAAACTCCAGCCATCAGTTATTATCAGAAAATTCAGCAGCTATCTGAATAAAGCGCTTTTCCACCGCGATAAATGCATCCACTACTTTGGGGTCAAAGTTAATCCCTTTCCAGTCAAGTATGATTTCCCTGGCTTTCTCATGTGAAAATGCAGGTTTGTAAACGCGTTTACTGATCAGAGCATCATAAACATCGGCAACCGCCATCAGCCGGCCTGAAAGGGGAATGTCATCTCCTTTCAGTCTTTTGGGATATCCTGTCCCATCCCATTTTTCATGGTGGGTTAAGGCTATTTCCCTTGCCAGTTTTAAAAAAGAGTTGCTGCCCAAATGGCGTTCGGCAACTTCCAATGCTTCACCACCGAGAACAGGATGACGTTTCATAATTTCAAATTCATCGTCACTCAGTTTCCCGGGTTTTAAAAGGATGTTATCCGGGATTCCAACCTTACCAATGTCATGAAGCGGAGCCGATTTAAATAATAGGGTAATGGTCTGTTCATCCAGTTGATCCTTAAAATCCGGATTGGCTGTAAGGTGATTCGCCAAGGTTTCTACGTAGCGTTGAGTTCTCAGAATATGATTCCCGGTTTCGTTATCCCTGGTTTCCGCCAGTGTCGCTAAAGAATGAATCGTCACATCCCGGGTTACTTTTAATTCTTCGGTACTGCTTTTTAGCCCTTGCACCATTAAATTTGTGTGTTTTGCCATCAACCCGAATTCGTCGTTGGTACTGATGGGTACAAAACTGGAAAAATCGCCGCCTGTTGCTTTTTTTAATACCCGTGTTTCCCTGTCAAAAAAGTAACCCAGGTTTCTCGAATAAGAAGCAAGGAGATTGAAAACATGGAGAAGCAATACGACCACGACAAAGCCCAACTCAAGTAATATGAGTTGCTGCGCTCTGATAACGCTGATTTCTCCTCCTACATTTACCAACCAGTCAAGATCTTTGCTGATAATCAGAAAGATAACACCCATCAAAAGAACCGCGCTGAAAGATATAAACAGGGCCAGTTTTTTGGGTTGTGAGAGAAATTGATCGTCAGGATCGATATTTATTCCCTGTTTTTCCAACTCGTGACTTAAACGCCACTCCCGACTGAGACCAATGTCTACAGCAGCAAAGAAGCCCATCAGTATCATTGCCAAAAGCAATTTCGCTCCGCTTCCCGGGGGAAATCCATAAACAAATGTATTAAACAGGGTCACAGTAATACCACCAAACACAAAAACCAGCATTTCCGTTTGAAATGAAAAACGTGACTGGCGTTTATAAGGTCTTTTATTTACCTTCGACTCCAACCAGTAAACCGATAGTAGATACTGGATCAATAAAGTCAAAAAAATGGGTGTAACCAGTTCAATTAGCGTCAGGCTTTCCAGAAAGGGACATACTTGCCCTCCATATATGACCAACAACACGAATCCACTGAGGTAATGAAACGTTCTTCGTCTTTTTTTACCGGAATTTCTATCTGCTGATTCCATATGCACAGTCTCGCTGATGGCTGAGTGATATCAATGGCTTTTGAGATCGATCACGATTAAAAACACACATCTTTTCGACCTGCTAACAGGTGTTTCGGATGTAAACAATACCTTTCAATCTACGGCAAAAGTTTTATTACACCTTATTTTTTTCTGCAGGATTGATTTTTAATAACTTAATCAGCCCCTATGATACCAGGTACAATAAAAAAAATCAGATAGTTTATCGATCCGACAGCTCGAAAAGTGCTGGTATCCTATCCCGGGGATTAGCACCGCTCGCTACTGTCATGCCTTACTTTCGGGATTCAGCAGATCTCTTTTGGAGGTTTTGGGTGGCAATCCACCGTGTTCACTTGATTATTACCATCAGATCGACAGCAAGCCATGCAGGAGCGAAAGATTGTAGTCGATAGTTTTAACTACCGGCAGATATTAAATCCTGCAGGGGTGACACTAAAAGCGACCCGGCATTGTCTTTGGTGGAACTATGATACCAGGATAGTATTCAAAATCAAATAAAGATGCTGTTTGGGAAACTGTGAGAAAACGTTTTACCGAGTTTCGATTTGGAACAACTGAAGTGATATCAGGAATGATTTATTTCATGGGGATCGGATTTTGGGCACAAAAAAACCGGTATTACTCAATGGCAATACCGGTTTAAACCAAATGGGTACTATCGAACTACTGTTACGTTGACAGCTGCAGGGCCTTTCTGACCTTCTTCAATATCAAAAGTAACTTTGTCGTTTTCATCAAGAGTCTTAAATCCACTGCCGTTAATGCCGGTATGATGTACGAATACGTCAGGTCCGTTTTCCTGCTCAATAAAACCATAACCCTTGTTCTCATTAAACCACTTAACAATTCCATCAGCCATTGTGCTGTTCTCCGAAATATTCAAAAAATCTTTTTTTTTACTCTAACTCAAGTACCCACTTACACTAAACTTCAATGACAAATGGAACTCTCTATCAGATTGAAAATGGGACCCAATTGTTTCCCTTGACCGGGAAATGCATATTGTGAACCAACTGATGGTTAGTTTGACAGATCCTCGAAAAAGATACAACCGGGTTTTTTACTCCTCTTCCTTTTTTGACGTCGGTTAAACTAATATTTTTCAAATTATTGTGCGTTTTAACTATTGGAAATTGACTGTTATGAAGTTACCGGATAATCTGACTTTATGAAATTGTTAACGATAACAAGACCCAACAACACCTGTAAATGAGGACCCATATTCCGGAGAAACAAATGACGGCAAAAATAGTCTTGATCGGCGCCGGGAGCGCACAATTTGGATACGATACCTTGGGAGATATATTTCAAAGTGAAAAATTAAAAGACAGCACTATCGTCTTACACGACATCAACCCGGATACCCTGGCGATCGTCGAAAATAACGGACGGGATTTTTTAACCCAACATAACTTGCCTTTTAAAATTTCCGCCACAACAGACAGAAAAGTCGCTCTCCAGGGAGCCGATTTTTGTATTATCTCGATTGAAGTTGGAGATCGGTTTAAATTATGGGATCAGGATTGGAGAATTCCACAACAATATGGAATTAAACAGGTATTCGGCGAAAACGGTGGTCCTGGAGGTTTGTTTCACTCATTACGCATCATTCCTCCTATCTTGGAGATCTGCGAAGATATTATGTCAATCTGCCCGAATGCCTATGTATTTAATTACTCAAATCCCATGAGTCGTATTTGCACGACAGTCCATCGTAAATTCCCGGACCTCAAATTCATCGGAATGTGCCACGAAATATCATCGTTAACCCAACACCTTCCTATCATTTTGGATAAACCGATTGAAAACATTTCTTTTCGTGCAGGGGGATTAAACCATTTCAGTATTTTATTGGAAGTGTGTGATAAATCCACCGGTGAGGATATGTATCCGGTTGTCCGTGAAAAAGCAAGCGGTTATTTTGAAAGTTTACCGGATCTGGGTGAAGTCATGCGTCAGCTGGAAAATGCGGAAGCCGGTTCAACCCCGGGTAGTGAGCCGGCACTTCGTACCGGAGCTCAAAAGTGGGCTGAAAGAGGTGTTTTTAAAGTGTTATTGGAAAAATTCGGATACCTGCCGATTACAACAGACAGTCATTTAGGTGAATATCTGCAATGGGCACAGGATGCCGGCGATCATCGAGGCATACTTGATTTCCAGAATTTTTACAAGAAATGGATTGCCGATATGACACCGCAAATTGAGCTAAAGCTCTCCGAACGCGTAGTGCCGATCATGGAAGGGATTTTGTATGATCTGGGGTATGAAGAAGCTGCCGTTAATCTTCCAAACAATGGATTGATTTCACAATTACCGGATTTTATTGTCGTTGAGGTGCCTGGAATCATTGATAAAAACGGTGTTACCGGAATAGAACTAAAAAACTATCCAAAGGCTTTTGGCGGTCTGCTGCAAAACCAGGTTGCCGTCCATGACATGTGTGCGGAAGCTGTGTTAACCGGCTCCAAAGAAGCAGTTATGCAAGCGCTGCTGGTGGACCCTGTTGTGGATAAAGTGGACTCCGTAGAAAAAATGTTGACAATGATGCTGGAAGAGCAGAAGGAATATTTGGGATATATAAAATAGTGCGATGGTTAAAGCTTCTGAGATTACTCTTCAAGGAGCTTTAACGACCCATCCTCATTCAGGCTTCTATAATAACATCCTTTTCTTGGAACTCCCTCTCGGTTTTTCGTATGACAAGCACCCTGACCCCTGATTTTAACAAGGTAAAGGATAGAGTTTTGTTCGCAATTGACTCTAGTCTCAACCAGGTCCAGGTACTCTCCGGAGGTAGCTCCTTTTATCCAAAGCTCATTGCGGGAAGTACTCCACATGGTGGCAACCTTGTTCTTCAAGGCGTAATCCAGGGCTTCCCGATTCACATATCCGACGATTAAAACCTCTTTAGTTTCTTTGTCCTGCACGACTGCGGGCATGATTGACTGACCGCAGGCTGCTGCTTTGGTTAGTTTGTTAAAATCAAGCTGAAGAACGCTGCCTTCTTCAAGTTCTTTATGTGAAAGGGGCATGGTTTATAACCGGGATGTTTATTTTAATGAACTCAGTTTTATGGAATATGTGGGAAGGAAACCGGAAAAAGGGAAAGATGGACCGATTGATGCGATCCATCTTGAAAGGGGCAAATTAAGACAGCTTATCTTTCAGATAGCTTACCAACTGATCCACAGCGATTCTTTCCTGCACCATGGTATCACGTTCCCGAACGGTTACGGCATTATCCTCCAAAGTATCAAAATCCACTGTCACACAAAACGGGGTTCCAATTTCATCCTGTCGGCGATATCGCTTTCCGATACTCTGGGATTCATCATATTCGCACACAAAATGGCCAGATACCTTGTCAAATACATCCTGGGTCGGTTCGGCAAGCTTTTTGGATAAAGGTAAAAATGCCACATGAACCGGAGAAAACTTCTTGTGCAGTTTCAGGACAACACGACTTTCACCACCCTCCAGCTCTTCTTCGTGATAGGCATCAACCAGTACACAAAGCGCCAACCTGTCTGCACCAAGCGCCGGTTCGATTACATGTGGTACATACTTGTCATTTGTCCCGGGTATTGTGTATTGCAGGTCTTTTTTGGAATGAAGCTGATGTTGCGTTAAATCAAAATCACCCCGATGGGCAATCCCCCATAATTCTCCCCAGCCAAAGGGAAATCTGAACTCAATATCAGTGGTAGCTTTGGAATAATGTGATAATTCTTCTTTGGTATGTTCCCGCATCCGGATCGATTCTTTTTTAAGGCCGTGATCCAGCACCCAGTTATAGCAAAATTCTTTCCAGTACTCGAAAGTCTTCATCGATTCATCGGGATGACAAAAATATTCCATCTCCATCTGCTCAAACTCTCTGGTTCGAAAGATAAAATTACCCGGTGTGATCTCGTTTCTGAATGATTTACCAATCTGCCCGATACCGAACGGAACTTTCTTACGGCTTGTTGTGACCACGTTTTTAAAATTTACAAAAATACCCTGGGCAGTTTCCGGTCTCAGGTAAACCAGGGCGGCACTGTCTTCGGTAACTCCCTGGTGGGTTTTGAACATCAGGTTGAATTTTCGAATATCGGTAAAATCTTTGGAACCGCAGTTGGGGCAAGCAATATCCAGTTCAACAATCTTAGCTTTGAGGTCTTCATTGCTCAGGCCTTCGACCAGTTGTTGCGGTTCCTTGCGTGCTTCCAATGTTTCTTCAACCAGTTTGTCAGCCCTATGACGAGTCTTACATTCCTTGCAATCCATCAAAGGATCAGAAAAACCGCCAACATGGCCTGATGCTTCCCAGACTGAAGGATTCATCATAATTGCACAGTCGATACCCACTACATCATGTCGATTTCTTACAAAGGAATCCCACCAGGCTTTTTTGACATTTGTCTTCAGTTCAACGCCCAATGGACCGTAATCCCAAGAGTTGGCCAATCCACCGTAAATATCTGACCCTGGGTATACAAATCCCCTGCGCTTGGCCAGGGAGATAATTTTATCCATTGTTACTTCGTTACTCATTTTTCTTGTATTGTTGGGGTTAATTGAGTCGATCGAGGATGCCCTCAATTGATTACATCCTCTCTAGAGCGGTGATTCCGAAGATATCCAGGGTTTTACTTAAAACCCCTTTCACTGCCATGGTTAGACCGAGCCTGGCGTTGATCATATCTGTTTGTTCCGCTTTTAAAATCGGATGATCGTAATAAAACTTGTTAAATGCCCGGCACAAATCATAAACATAACTGCAAAGTACTGCCGGGTTTCGATCTTTAGCACTTTGAGCGATACAATCCGGATACCTGGCCAGGCTTACCAGCAATGCAATCTCTTCGGCATTCCATGAGTATGAACTCTCGGGAATCACCAAGTCGGTGGATTCCGCCTTTCTTAACACACTGCAGATTCGGGCATGGGTATATTGCAAATAAGGCCCTGTTGCTCCCTCAAAAGAAAGAGACTCCTTGGGATTAAAACTGATCTCTTTAACCGCTCCGGTTTTAAGGATATAAT
This sequence comes from SAR324 cluster bacterium, assembly GCA_028280735.1. Lineage (GTDB taxonomy): Bacteria > SAR324 > SAR324 > XYD2-FULL-50-16 > XYD2-FULL-50-16 > JAHJTV01. The sequence continues at coordinate 19,948 of JANQLH010000179.1, forward strand.
ACTTAATCGCCGCTTGGCCGATGGCTTCGGCAGTTGCAACTACATCTTCAGTATCCGCAATATCCTTGTTTTCCCAGCGGCCTTTAATCTCTTCTTCCGCCATGGATCTCATTTTATCCATTAGATCGTCGAGATCGATCACGGTACCTTCCCTGGATTTCATTTTGCCTTCAGGCAGGGTGATCATACCATAGCTGATATGCTCACAACGTTTCGCCCAATCGTATCCGAACTTTTTCAGAATCTTAAAGAGGACACGGAAATGATTTTCCTGCTCGTTTCCAACAACAAACAAACTGCCTTCCAGCGGGTAATCATTAAATTTGGTAATCGTCGTATTGATATCCTGGGTGATATACATTGCAGTCCCATCGCCCCTGAGAAGAATTTTTCTCCCCAGGTTGTCCTCTTCAAGATCGATCGCAACGGCTCCGTTTTCCTCTTCGTAACAAATCCCTTTTTTCAGAGCTTCCAGGACGAACTCCTTGCCGCCTTGATAGGTTTCGCTTTCGTAATAGATTTTTTCGAAAGTGGCCCCCATGCGATCATAAGTTTCCTGAAATCCTTTCAAAACCCAGCTGTTCATGGTTTTCCAGAGTTCCATTACCTCGGAATCTCCGGCTTCCCAATCCCTTAACAGTTGCTGGACTTCTTCAAGTATGTCGGGATGTTCTTTTTCTTTTTTGTCATAAAGCACGTAATAGTCACCAACCAGTTTATCACCCTTTTGACCGGTGCTTTCGGGAGTTACCCCTTTCCCCCACTTTTTGTATGCCAGCATCGATTTACAGATATGCACCCCTCTGTCGTTGATCAAATTGGCGCGCACAACCCTGTAACCTACTTTTTCCAATAAATTGGATATCACAATACCCAACAGGTTATTTCTTCCATGCCCCAAATGCAGAGGTTTGTTGGTGTTGGGTGCCGAATATTCCACCATGATCGTCTTTCCCTGGCCGTGCACAGAATCCCCGTACTGGTCATCACCGGCACATGCTTTAATGAGCCGACTCGACAGGAAAGATGCTTCAAAATGGAAATTCAAATAGGGCCCTGCGGCTTTGACTGAGGAAAACTCGTTGCTTGGTCCCCAAGCCCCTGCGAGGACCTGGGCAATCATCGGCGGACCTTTCCTGGCCAGCTTAGCCAAGGGAAAACACGCAAAAGCCAAATGACCCATTTTTTCATCCGGCGGCAGTTCAAACTTGAAAATAGCAGGATCAACATCATCAAGCTGGAATTCTTGTTTAAGCAGCTCTGAAACGCGATTCTGAACAGACTTTTTCAGGTCGTTTACGAGATTGGAGACGGTCATTATGATTTACGCTCTTTTTTTCCTTGGTTTGGCAGTGATTGATTTAAAAGTATCGACAACAGCATCGTACCATTTCCACAGGGGATTGTTTTGCTTTTGGGCAGGATCAAAATAAAGAACCACCGGGCTGGCAACAAATACGGATGAGTAAGTACCAATCAACAAACCTATCAGCATGGCAATGCTGAAATCATTGATGATTTCACCGCCAAGCACATATAAGGAACCGACTACCAAAAATGTAGTAGCAGATGTCAGGATTGTACGGCTCAAACTTTCATTAACACTAAGATTGATCACTTCTTCCATGTCTCGTTTTGGAAAACGAGCAACGTTTTCCCTGATCCTGTCAAACACTACAATAGTATCGTTCAATGAATAACCGATAATCATCAGGATCGCCGCCAGCACCGTCAATGAGAATTCTAATCCCACGTACACAAAAACTCCGAGTGTAATCAGCACATCATGGAAAAGTGCCACAACAGCTGCTACGCCATACCTAACCTTAAAACGGAATCCGATATAAACCAAAATGCCAATCAAAACAAAAAAAGCGGATTGAATGGCTTTTGACTTTAGTTCATCACCGACTTTCGGCCCCACTGTTTCGATCCGTCTAATCTCGAAAGACGCGAATTCTGTCTGTAAAATATCACTTATCCTTTTGGTAAAATCAGAAGCTTTGCCTTGAATGGCATCTTGTGAGAGATTGATTATGATTTCGTTTTCGCTTTCCTCACCAAAGGTAGTAATATTGACAGTAGTCTCCACGTTTCGCTGGAATAATTCTCTGATTTTTTCTAGCTGGGGCCTTTCTTCAAATTGAATTTGAATTTGAGTTCCGCCTCTAAAATCAATCCCGTATGTCAAGCCTTTTGCAATGAGACCGCCGATGCTTGCAAGCAACAACACAGTAGAAATCACAAAAGCTATTTTCTTCTTTCCCAGGAAATCCAGTTCAGGAGTTGTTTTAAATATCCTCATTCTTCAGCCTATATTGAGATTTTTTCGAGTCTTTGTCTTCGCAAGTAAACCAGCTCAAATAAAGAGCGACCAACAACGATACTGGTAAACATACTGGCGATGATGCCGATAATCAGGGTTACGGCAAATCCTTTAATTGCGCCGGTTCCGAACTGGAAAAGTACAATTGCAGCCAAGACCGTCGTAATATTGGCATCCAGAATTGTCACTGTAGCCTTTTTAAAACCTGAGTTCACCGACGTTCTGATTGGGCTTCCCCTTCCGATTTCTTCCCGGATTCGCTCGAAAATTAATACATTGGCATCGACTGCCATACCTATCGTCAAGATAACACCGGCCATTCCCGGTAAAGTGAGGGTTGCCTGTAAATATGCCAAGACAGCTCCGATTAACGATAAGTTAAACAAGAGCGCAAGAACCGCAAAAAAACCAGCAACTTCATAATAAAACATCATAAACAGGATAACAGCCGCAAAACCTAAACACAGGGCTATTAAAGATTTTCTGATCGAGTCCTCTCCAAGCGAGGGACCAACTGTTCTTTCCTCGTTAATGACTATTTCAGTTGGCAGAGCACCGGATCGAAGAACCAATGCAAGTTCTGCTGCTTCTTCAGGAGAAAAGTTTCCTGTGATCACAGCTTCACCGCCTGATATTTCCTCGTTAATTCTCGGAGCTGACTGAACCTTGTTATCAAGCACAATCGCAAGCAATCTTCCCGTGTTCTCCCGGGTTATCTTGGCAAAAGCTCTTTTTCCCTTGTCATCTAAAGAAAGACTGACGGATGCCTGACCCGTTTGAGAAAATGTTACGCGGCTGTCTCTAATTCTATCTCCTTGAAGCAACACTCTTTTTTCTAGCAGGTAAGGCTGCACGGAAATTACTTCTTTAGTCAACGGGTCGCGAATCTCTTCATTCCGTACTATCCTGTCCTTACCCGGATTATCTATCGATCCGTCGTTCGCCACCAACATAAAATGCAAGACCGCAGTTTTTTCGAGAATCCTTCGAGCTTGATCAGGATCATCTAGTCCAGGTAATTGAATGATAATGGAGTTATTTCCCTGAAGCTGAATTGAAGGTTCTTTGACACCCAATTGATCAATCCTGTTTCGAGTCGTTTCCAGGACCTGTTCAATAGCTTTCTTTTTTATTCTATTTACTTCATCATCTTTAAGCGTAACTAAAAACCCGAATTCCGTTTCAGTAGCTTCAAAAGCATCTCCAAGTAACCTTTCATAGTTGCTTCCTTCCAGCTGAAACGATTCATCATCCTCAAGTACGATTTCAATTTGTCTATCATCCAATCTGGATACTTCAACGTAGTTAACGGCTTCTTCAATCATGGCATCTTCAAGGTCGATAACCATTCGATTGAGGGTCGCAAGTATTATTTTATCAGTATCAACACCGACATCCATATACATGCCACCTTGCAGGTCCAATCCAAGACTGATGACATTATCCCTGGGTTTCGGCCTTGTATAGTAACGGTTTTCGTTTTCACGATAAGAAACTTCCAGCCGGCCATCTAAAAATGTCTGCAAAGGCTCGCCTTTTTCGTTCAATCGCTTGCCTTCCTGCATCTCAAAAATAACGGCAGTTTTATTTTCCGAAAGAGAAAGCTTCTCGATTTTGCGAACATTGGTGAACAAACCGTTAAGTTTATCCGCAATATGGGAGAGAAAAACCTTTTTGTCGGCATCTTCCCTGAGATATAAAAAATCTCCCTGGTCCGTTTTTTCGTGACGAAAATTGCCTTTCAGGATTTTCTCCAGGATCGGGTGGTTAACCGGGTATTCAAATCCCTCTTCCGTCATCAACATCAGGCGTTTGTTTCTTACTTCCACCAATGCCAGGTTAATCTCTTTTAAAGGTTTATAAAGCTGCTTGATGCGTTGAAACTGTTGTTCAACCTGGGCAGTCTTAACTCCTTCCTCTTGCGGTAAAACTGATAATACCGTTGGCAATACATATGCGATTGCAGCAACCAATACTGCTATAATAGCGAGTCCTTTCCAGGGTATTTTCATTACTTGTTCTCTGATTCTGTTTTATTATCTTCGATTTCTTTAGCAGGTTTGCTTCGAACGACGTCAGCCACCTGGTTTTTTTGAAGTTTAACAATGGTCTTTTCAGCGATTTCCACCAGCATAAAATCCTTATCATCAAAATACTTATTGATCCTTCCGTGAAGACCTGAAGATGTAATGATCTGATCTCCTTTTTTTAGTGAGGAAATCATCTGCTGGTGCCTTTTTACTTTTTTCTGTTGAGGCCTGATTACCAACAAAAAGAATATTAGAAAAATGGAACCAAAGAGAATTATTTGTGACATGGCGCCACCGCCACCTCCTTGAGGGGACATAGCATAAAGATCGGGAACTAATGAAAACATGATGTACTCCACTAAATCTAATTTGAATTGCTCACATGAAATTGTGAAACGTAACGAGAGTTGCCCGGTTTTTTAGAATAGTCAGAAATAAAAAAACTCGCATCAAGGCGAGTATTCGAGCCGCACGTCTGATTTTACCGTCAACCTGCAAAAGGTTTGGTTTTTACTGCGAAACCATATAATGACTTATCCAGTTTTCAAGGCATTCTTAATGAGTACCTTTGATAGCGGATTAACGTCAACCGAAAACTATCGCTTAAGGGCTCGAATACGAATTTGACTGAACTGATCGTATTGGTGGGACCTCGCGCTTAGAAATAAACAGGTTTTGCTTCGGGATCTTGCCGGTCTGCAGACCTCCCCTTAAAGGCAGCATTAGCAGCGGTTTTTGCCTGTTTTACCATATCATTGATACCTATCGCCTCCCAACCGAAACCACAGATATGCAGACCATCGTATTGCTTCTGTATTTGTTCTTTATATGCAAGCAATTGTAAATGACCTTTTTCCAATTGGGGAATTCCGGAAGATGGTCGAAGCACTTTGGAGAAAACTGGTTTATCAGGCAGCTTGATCAGCTTACCAACATCCTCCAAGGCACGTTTAACCATTTCATCGTCATCCAGGGTCAGATGTTCCGGGTTTCTTGTGCCGCCAACCAGAATCTCAATCAGGTTAAATCCTGCGGGAGCTCTTTTGGGAAACATATGGATCGAAAAAAGTGTACCCAGTGCAAACCTGTTTTCTATCTTGGGAGCCAGATATCCAAATCCAAAAGGTATTTCCGCGCTATTGTCAAATCCCAATACCACATTGTTAACAATAGCCTCCCTGACTGAAGATTGAGGAGGTTTCAGCAGTTCACTAAGAATTTTAAGGGCACCATTAATGGGAAGTGCCAGAATAATTCGTTTTGATTGAATCGGTTTTCCGTTTACTTGCAACACCCAACCTTTTTCAGTCTTTTTAACGGCTTCAACCGAACTCTTGTATTGGATAGTCTTGTCTGCTGCCAGCCGTTTTAACAGAAATTCCATCCCGTCTTCAAAACTGATCATGGAGGGCATTCGCCTGGAGGCTTTATTTTTACGACTTTTTATCACCCCTTTGAAGACAGAACCGTATGTTTTTTCCAGGTTTCGAATTCCGGGCATTACGGCATCGATGCGCAACTCATCAATATCTCCGGCGTAAGTTCCTGTCAGGGCTATGTCAGCAAAGGGCAGAATCGCTTTTCCAAAACGATGGGACGCCCATTGAGCAACGGTTTGCTCGCCGGTTATGGGTTTCTTCCATAAGTCCCCAAGTACCCTTAACTTTTCTGGAAACGACAATAAATCACTTTTTATAATAGTGGGAGGAGACTGGGGAATTTGAACCAACTTCCCATTTTTACAGATATACCGCTTAAACTGTTTTAAAGGTGCTTTTTGAACATAATCCGTTAATCCCAGGTCATTCAGCAGCTCCCGGCTTTCTTCAACATTATCCAAAAATCCATGGGCACCCCATTCGGCGAGGAATCCCTGCTTCTTCAAGCTGCGAATAGCGCCACCGGGTCTATCGGATTTTTCCACTATTAACATGTTTACATCAGGGTTCCGCTTCTTCAGAAAATGCGCCGCACTCAAACCGGAAAGACCGGCACCGGCGATAACAATGTCAAACTCTGGTGTGTTCATTTATTTGCAGGGATTGGATTTATTCTTTGGATATCTTTGGTTGTCATTTTGATTATCTGTTTCCGCTATGGTAACGGTAAAGGTTCGGCCCCCATCCAATTGAAATCTGGATGGTTGGCAGGTATGTCCTGAAAGGCTCATTCTGATTGTGTTTCTATCTTCCCAATCCACGTTGACCTGCACGGAATAAGGTGATTCAACCCCTAATTGCCGGATAAAGGGCCGGTTGTTTCCGGGAGGAATATAAACATAATATGTCTTGTCGGAAGTCACTCTCAACGATTCACCTTCGGCCGCGATCTTAAATAACGGATGAGACAGTTTCCTGGTTGTAAAACTCCACTCATAATCGAACCTCCGCCCGTCATGCTGATACCTGGCACGCGCCTGGTATTCTTTCCCCCACTCCAGCCGATTTAGAGGAAACAGTGCAAATTCCCCATCAGAAAACTTTTGGTTTGGGTCATTGCTCTTTTGCATAGTAAGAAAAGGCTCGACTTCCACCCATCCTTCTTGTTTCTGTTCGAAGAGTTTAAACGACAACAATTTGACATTTGAATACACAACGGGATTGAACTGAATAGATACCGGGTAACCTGAAACGGACAGAGTCGGCAGCGGATCAGGAATTTCCTCGTAGAAAACAACAGGAATTTCAGTTCCCCCTTTCGGCGGCCAGACGACAATGTCCGGATTCTTCTCTTTCGTCTGGATTTCCAACTTGTCAACCAGATTAACAGCCACCCTCTTCGCCTGTTTACAAAAATCCTGGTAGTAATGTCCTTCCCTTAAGGTCGGTGCCGTTTCGCAAAAGCGATTGAGCCGCGTGTTACCCATGTTGTAAACCACGTTAATTCCGCGATCGGCCTTGGTTATGGCAATTCCGATTTCGTCCTTGGAAAAGTCGAGAAATCCAAAACGATGGTAAATTGCACCCATCAATCCATCCACGGAGGCCAGTGAATCTCCGTCACCCGTTGAATGGTTTTCCGTGACGATACGAGCATGATAACCTTCTCGTAATGCACGATCACTAGGGTAGGCTCCCGTATAACCGATTTTTGCCGGATTCTGCACATGAGTGATAATTCTGTTTTTTGAGAGATATCCGGCATGGTTGGCTGAAGAACGTTGCAGGATAGGATTCCATTTAAAGGGGATCATTCCGGCCTGTTCCCTGATCTGATTAAGATATTTAAAGGCAGCCCGGGCTTCCATAGTCAAATCCCGGGCCGGAGAGTCAACAGATGGGAAAACTAAAAAGATGGCTCCCCATAGGGCAATCAGAATACTCTTCATCAATTATCCTGCTTTTTTTGCTGCCATTCACTGATGAACTGGAATACCGTGCGTCCCGAGGGTTGATCATGATTATTGAAGTGTGCGAATTGATTAAACTCTTTTAACAAATCATCAACCGAATATTCGATTCCGGTTTTATCCGCCGAACCAAAGAGGATCTTTTTTAGATCGTCAAAAACGGGAACTTCATAAAAAAGTTTCATCCCAAAGCGATCGTCGATCGCTCTTTTTTCGTCTATCAGCTGTTTTTGTTCGGGAAATCTCTCATCCAATTCTCCTCGAAAAACCAGATCCTTACGATTGGCAGTGGCAATCAACAATATATTTTTTGCAGGATTAATGACACTACCTTCGAGAATGGTTTTCAAGTGCTTATAATCAGAGCTGTCCTGGTCAAAGCTGAGATCATCACAAAAAAGAATAAACTTTTCAGGTTTATGATTCAGATATTCCGAGAGTGCGGGTATTAATTCCAGATCTTCCTGACTAATCTCTATCAGTCTTAATCCTTTTTCCACAAAGGCATTCATTAAGGCCAGAACACTGCTGGATTTGCCGGTTCCCCGTCCTCCCCAGAGCAACACATGATGGGCAAACCGAGTCTCAATGAAGTTTTCAGTGTTCTCAAGGAGTTTGTTCTTATTGGTTTCGATACCGATCAACTGATCAAACGCCAGCCATTTTTCCGGTAACACCCCGCGCAGATTAAACCTTCCATCTTGATACCTTTCAATCGTAAACGCCGGAAAACAGCTATAAATTCCCCCGGAGTTGTTCTGCCAGAAATCCATCAGTTTTGCCGGCATATCGTTCCAGCCATCCTCGCTAAACCTGTTGTTTAAGATCTCCTCTAAAACGTTTGGAGATTTTTTATCATCATTTCCTCCATTGATTAAACCTAACGGATAAAGCTCGGGTCGGCATTTCGAACCGATTTCGATCAGGTTCAAGAAGCTCAGCGCAAGATGATGAGGGGATGCGGAATGTAGTTGTTCAAACAGCCTGCAGACGGGGGTAAGATTCTCAATATTGATCGGATCAAGACTGTTTTTCATCACCCCGGAATCTGTTAGGATCAACAGAAGCAAGCGTTTCCAGGTGTCTTTTTCAGGAAGGCCGTTAGTGTGTTTTACTGCGTTCCAAACCTCCCGGCGAAAGCTGTTCCAAAGAGAAAAGAAACCGTTATCACCGCGAAGTTCCTGATTAAGCCACTCGTTGTGCCTGGCAAACAACAAATCCAGGCCGTTTTCCTGTTTAACCTTCCACTGAATCAACAGCTCGGTCTCCATGATTTCCAATAACTCTAAAAACAGCGAAAGAGGTGCATTTGATTGAAATAGATTGCGGCAACCGGTAACCGTTACCTGATCCAAGACCCATCCGACAATATCTATTAAGTTTTCGTAGGCTTGATCGATTGCAGCCTCATCCCATGTTCCGTTGTTTATTCGTTGATTCTGTTGGTCTATCATGTGATACAAAAATTAGTAGTTATAGGTATTTGTAAAATGCTTTGTATGCTTTGTATGTATGGTAAACATCCACTTTGGATGATATTTCAAATGGAGCATGCATGGAAAGCAGCGCGGGTCCGCAATCCGCTACTTCCATTCCGTATTTTGCAAGAAAATATGCTATCGTTCCACCACCACCCTGATCAACTTTGCCCAATTCAGCCGGCTGCCACAAAACACGGTCTTTGTTAAACGCATGTCTTAACTCCGCCATAAACTCTGCATGGGCATCATTTGTTCCAACCTTACCCCTTGATCCCGTATACTTGGTCAAGCAGACACCAAACCCGATCTTTCCGGCATTCATGGACTCATTTACCTCTCGCCACTCAGGATCAATCCCGGCGTTGACATCGCAGGACAGAAATTTGGAATTGGCGAGGGATCGAATTAAGGTATTGTAATCTCCTTTACCGTAAAACTGGAGTACATCGTTAACTATTCTCTCTACCAGGTTTGAGTTCGCGCCGCTGTTGCCTATCGAGCCGACTTCCTCTTTATCGAAAAAGGTGACGATTAAGTTTCTGTTTTTTACTTCGCTCGTTACATCCAGCAAGGCTTGTAAACCGCAGAATGCACATACCCTGTCATCCTGGCCGTATGATCCGATAAAGCTCCTGTCAAACCCGACATCCCTAGCTTTACCTGACGGTACAACTTGTAATTCGGCACTAACAAAATCCTGCTCGGTAATACCATAAGTTCTGTTTAAATGGTCCAGTATCGCCAGTTTCACCGAATCTTTTTCAGACTTGAATTTATAGGGGATGGAACCAACCAGTATATTCAGTTGCTCCCCTTCAATAGCTGTTGTAATCGGTTTTTTGTTTTGATTTTTCGCCAGGTGGGGTAATAGGTCATTAATCGTAAATACCGGGTCATTTTCCGATTCCCCGACACATATAGTTTTGGCAGACCCGTTTTCAAAAACAATGGTACCATGAAGCGCCAGCGGTCTTGTCACCCACTGGTATTTTTTGACACCTCCATAGTAGTGAGTTTTCATATAAGCCATGTCTTCCGACTCATACAACGGCATTTGTTTGAGATCAAGCCTCGGAGAATCGATATGTGAGCCACTCATCAGAAACCCGTTCTCAAGTGACTTAACGTCATTCACGACAACCAAGGCTCCTGCTACATCATTGTATTTTAAAAATAGTCGTTTAGCGCTTTTTTTTGCTTTTTTAATATCAACAAACCGATGTTTTTTAGACCAGGATTCAATGGTTGCGATAGCCTCCCTTTCGGTTTTACTGCAATTTAAAAACTCTTTGTATGTTTCGGAAAGCTTGTAAATTTCGTCCTGCTCCCGCTTCTTAACTCCTTGCCAGGCAGATTTCTTTTTAAATGAAAGTTTCTCGCCAAGTTTTTTGAGGGGATCGGTTTTCTTTTTATCTTTGACCGATTGCGTCATAGTTCCTCCAGATAATAGAAAGCAGTAACTGCAATTGAATGAATAGGAGTGACCCGCAGGTTCGGTATGCAAAATGATGTCCGCGCTACAGTTTAGGCTTACCAGAATAATAGTAGGCTCTTCAAAACCTCGTCAATCTAAAATGGGGTAACTATAGCAATAGCAATGGTTTACAGCCAGATACCAACTAATGGAAAGGAGAGAATTCAGGCAGGTCTGGTTTCTTTTCGAGCTGCCTGTTATTCAGGTATGATGATTTAGGCAAGTTCTTTAATTTTATCAAGCTCTTCTTCGTAAAGGATCTTTTCTATGTCCAGCAGGATTTTCACTTTCTCTCCGATTTTACCCATGCCTTGAATATAACTGCTTCCAATTCCGGAGTGGGTTCTGGGAGGCGGATCTATTTGATTTTCCGGAATATCGACCACCTCGTTAACCGTGTCAACTATTAGGCCAATAGAGATGTTATTGATCTGTACGACAATAATACAGGTGCGATCATCATAGTCTCTGGAATCCAAACCAAATCGCTTGCGGATATCCATTACCGAGATAACGTTCCCGCGCAGATTAATTACACCGATAATAAAACCGGGCATATCAGGAACTTTGGTGATTTCCTGCATAACGATGATTTCTATAATATGCCGAATTTCAATTCCGTACTCTTCGTTACCGAGGCGAAAAGATAGGTATTTATCTTTTTGAGTGTCCTCATCCAGTTCATCATAAAGATCTGTTTCAAAATCGGTTCTTTCTTTAACAGCTTCCATCTTTTCTCCTAAAATTGTCCGAAACACTTTTTGTTTCTTTCAGTTTATCCTTAACCTTACCATGAGAATGGTTTTTATTAATCTTGTTTTAGGCGATGACCTTTATAGCATGACTTAACCATTAATATTAAGTCGTTGAATAACACTTGATGGTAATTCTATTCTAAATTTAGTGTATTATACAATAAGGTATTTTACAAGATTGTTGTCAGAAAGCTATTTTTTTTTCTTTCTCCCTCTACGGGGCTTAGCTGCTGCTTTTGCAGCCAGTAATTCTATTGCTTCATCCAATGTAATTGCCGTATGGTCCTTGTCTTTCGGTATTGAAGCGTTTACTTTTTGGTGTTTGACATAAGGTCCATAGGGTCCAACAAAAACATTCACAGGAGAGCCATCTTCCGGATGAGGTCCGAGTTCTTTTAAAGGTTCTGCGGATTTTCTTCTGCTGCGTTTGGGCACACTTAAGATTTCCAAAGCCCTTTCCAGACTGACATCAATAATGCTGTCAGTGGTTGTTAAAGACCGGTAATCCTTACCAGTGCCGGGATCTTCATGGACGAGATAAGATCCGTACCTGCTGATTC
>JANQLH010000102.1 GCA_028280735.1 SAR324 cluster bacterium
ACATTGTTTTTGGGCTCGGAAGATGTCTCATCTTGATTATAGGAAGGTTCGCGTACTGGAGGCGCTGCGTCTGTGCCTGAGGCATAAGTTTGGTTTAAAGCTTCAATCATCCAATCACTTTCCAGCCCTAGCAGTTTTGCATAATTTCTGATGAATCCGCGGACAAAGACCAAGCCAGGCAATGCTTTCATATTTCCCTCTTCAATGTTTCGAAGGCAGGTCAGTGTTATGCGTGTAATTTCGGAAACATGCTCAAGTGTGTAGGATAGTTCTTCCCTTTTCTTTTTTAATATCAGACCGATGCTTTTAAGGTCGCTACTCTGTTGGAAGTCTTTATTGTTTGCCATGTTGATTATTTGAGATTGAGAGTTAACTGACTTATATCCGCACTAAAACAAAACAAAACGAAACAAATTACCGGACGATTCTTTAGTCCGGACAAAAGTAATGCATTTCTAGTTCCCCGCATTGTTCATCGACTACAGAACCTGAACACCTGTATTTTGAGGTTACGATAACAGTTACATAGTGTAAATTCCAGTGTATTCTTTGCCAAACAACTGTCTCAGACGAAGAACCTGTCGTAGATTTGATCTGTTTTTCGAAAATTAAGGGAAAAGGCAAGAATCGGGTATAAGCTAACGATATCTAACGAAGGAGACTTGCTTAAGATGGGGATGCATACGATGTGGCTCCAATGAATTCTGTGTTTGATAAGCCTATCAAGCTGAAACAACCAGGGCAGTCATCAAAAAATAAAACCTAAACGTTTTAAGGAATCTATCGTAGCTTTATCCAGACCGGAATAATTGGTGAGTTGAAAATTGGAAAACTCCTGCCGGAAGTCATATTCCCCTCGTAACGATCTGAAATAATTAATTGGGTCAGCTGCAACCGACACTTTCCGCAAGCGCTTGTCATCGGCAAAAATATTGTAGGTTATTGTTAAAACTTGCTCCAATGGGAGTTTTTTGCCTTGCAGATCAATCACTGGTGATGTTGATTTGCTTTGCCTGGGAGATATCCAGGTGGGTGTCAAATCGAAATACGAGCAGGTTTCCCGGTAGATAATCTCAGTGGCCTTAAACTTGCCATCCAATGAATACCCGGCGATATGAGGCGTTGCAATATCGGCAATTGCCAGTGATTTTAAACTTATTGCAGGTTCTCCCTCCCAGACATCAAGGATAATTCCGTCGAACTTACAACTGTGATTCTCCAGTTCCAACTCGTCAATTACTCCTCCTCTGCTGGAATTAACCAAGATGGAATTCGGCTTCATGGCTGCAAGACAGTCACGGTCAATCAGGTGGTAAGTGGGATAAAGACCAGTGTGGGTTAGTGGGACGTGAAGTGAAATGATATCAGATTCTGCAATTAGGTCATCCAGCGGAATCAGATCAGTTCTGTCGGATATGTCGCTCAATGGGGGGTCGTTTAGCAAACATTGTATTCCCAAACAATTCGCGATTCTCTTTAGAGCTGAACCTGCATGCCCGGCACCAATGATTCCAAGGGTTTTACCCGATAGATCGATTGATTTTTTCGCTGCCAGCCTGAGCAAGGCATTGACGACATATTCTCCCACTGCCACTGAATTGCAGCCGGGGGCAGAAGTAAACCCAATACCTTTGTCTGACAAATAATCCAGATCTATGTGATCCGTTCCGGCTGTTGCTGATGCAACAAACTTAACTGCAGAGTGTTCCAGAAGTTTTTTGTGAACCTTTGTTGTTGTTCTGGTTAACAGTGCATCAGCGTTTTCAAGATCTGATGCAGTAATTTCATTTCCACTTTTTTTAACTACCTTTCCAATGGTGGAGAAAGCTTCGGATACTTGAAGTATCTTCTCATCCGCAACAATTTTTAAATCAGGTTTCAATGAGGTTTTCGGTAGGGTTGTACCCGGTGATTTAGGTTGTATAGTCTGCATTAATGTGGATGTATTCGTTGCTGAGATCACAACCCCATCCGGTTACACTGCAGCTGCCGGCATGCAGATCCAGTTCGATTTTAATCAAATCGTTTTCCATTAACGTTGTCAAGGCCTGTTCATCAAAATCAGAAGGCTCTCCTTGTATGAGAACCGGAATACCTTGTATTGAAATGGAAAGCGGTGAGTTTGCCTGAAGATCGAATTTCTGAAGTCCGTTACCAGCGGCCATAAGCAACCGCCCCCAATTGGGGTCTTTACCATGGATAGCCGTTTTCACCAGATTGGATGTTAAAACTGCATCAAGTACAGAGCGGCAGACTTCGTCAGAAGTTGCGCCCTTTATGGTTGCTTCAATAAGATGATTGGCACCCTCTCCGTCTGCTGCAATCTGTTTAGCCAAAGATATTGCAACCTCTTCAATAGCCTTTTCAATTATGGAGAGCTGGTTGTGATCGACCGATTGTTCCTGGGCAGAACTGATGACATAAAAAGAATCATTGGTGGATGTGTCTCCGTCGACACTTATGCAATTGAAACTTCTGTTGCAAATTCTTTTGGTCAGCCGTTGAATTTCAGAATTAGGAATTGGTGCGTCAGTCAGAACGTAAGCCAGCATGGTTGCCATATTTGGATGAATCATGCCCGAACCTTTTGCAAATCCGGTAATAGTATACCTCTGATTCCCGAAATTGATTGATTGTGAAGCCAGTTTCGGTTTTAAATCGGTTGTCATGATGGCTTCGGATATACCGGTGCAGTCTTGGGATAAACTGCCGATCAGCTTATCCAGAGAGTCCTTAATAATGGAGATTGGATACGAAACCCCAATAATACCGGTTGAAGATGTAAAAACCTGATCAGTTTCGACCGATAACTTTTGTGCAAGGGTTTCAGCCAGATGCTCATTGTCCTTAATTCCCTGAAGACCGGTTGCGGCATTCGCGTTTCCGGAATTTACAATTAGTGCTCTGAATCGGTTGCTGGGGGTTAACTTTTTACAATATTCAACATGAGCAGATGGGAATTTGTTTTGAGTGTATACCGCGCCTAACAACGAATCTCGGTCTGATACTATCAATCCCAGGTCTTTTTTGGATTTATCCTCCTTGATTCCACTTATTATTCCTGAACAACGAAATCCTTTTGGAATTGGAAATGTCGACGAATGGTTACTCATGGCATCGGTTTTCAGATCTACCTGGATTTTCCGGAAAGGGAAAATCCATATTTGATCGATTCAAATGAAATTTCATCACCATCGTTCAAAAACCGGCTGTCAATTCGACGACCGTTCACAAAGGTTCCCTGGGAACTGGTCAAGTCCACAAGCTTATATTTCCCCGCTACTTTTTCAATCCTGGCATGCATCGGTGAAACAGCCTTTGATTTGGGAATAAGGTCGTTCATTTCAGACCTGCCAATCAGGGTGATGTTTTTTGTCAGATAGTAGGTCTTCTGCCTCTGATCCGCCGGAACCAGACTCGGGCTGTTTTTGATTATCCGGCTATTGGTCCTCCGAGCCCGGGGAATGGCATGCCCGGAAGAATGAGATTGAAAATCTCGTTTTGCCGGCCTGCTATCCGGTGTTTGGAACATGATGGTTAGCTCGCCCATGTCCAGGATATCTCCATCATTCAACATACTTCGACGAGAGCGGCGTCTGTTGATCAAGATGGAAATTTTATAGTTTTTATCTTCCAAAAACACTCCGGAAGGTTTTCGTGTCAGTGTGATCTTGTTTAAATTGCTGTACACATTGGTTTGTTCATCAGCTAGTTCGTCAACGACTGGCACCATATTTTGAACATCATCAGTCAGGGGAAAAAACCTTTGAGGCCGCCTGGGAGTGATAGATACAAAACCGAGTTGCTTGACGGGCTTGCGATTGAATCTTAACTTGGTGCCGAACATGAGCAACAAACCGGCAAAAAACACAGGTAATATGACATAAAGAGTCAACGGATTATCCGGTGTAATCAAAATGTCTCTTTCAGTTGCCAGGATGCTTTCCGTCGTCGAAAAAATGAATAGCGATAATAGTGATAGGTTCTTCATTTTGATTGCTATCTATTGAATAGTTAAAAACATAAGGTTGACACTGGTTTTAGTTCGGCTATTCCACAGTACAATACTGAAATAATGCCGTACCAATTTTCAGGATATCGCCGTTTTTCAGGAATTGTTCCTTGATCCCCCTAAAATTGACGAAGGTCTGGCAAAAGGGATCATTATCTACCAGCGAATAATTGTCGAAGTACCTGATAAGCTTGGCGTGTGCCTGTTGTACTTCTTGATAGTCCTGAAGATTGATATCATCGTTGTCCTGGGTTCCGAAATAGTGAATTTCCTTCGTCAGCTCTATTTCCATGCCTTCCAGTTTCCCATTGAGCACCTTTAACCAGGATTTACGACCGTAAAACGAAAAATGATACACAGAACCGGCTAAAAGCATTCCAAAAATGATTAAGCCGATACCTCGGGCCAATAGAATGGACTCAATAAACTGAATGGAAAACGAGATAATTAGTCCACCGGTTATTCCCGACAATAAGCCTCCCGTTATGGTTCGCACCAGGGTTAGGTGATTTCTGTCTCGAATGCCAATGGCAAATCCTATACAAAGCGCGATTGTGAGCCATCTTAAAGAATAAACAATGAGTGGAACCATCGGATTCAAATCTGTTAACGCTGCAAAACGTACAATCTGATCGACAATATAAAAACTCACAAGCCCGCCGATTGTTCCAAAAATAACACCTAATCTAAGTCCCTTCTTTAATAGAAATTTGCTTCCGGAAAAGAATCCTTCCATTCCTGCGATCAACCCACCGTAAAGACCTCCGCAAAGCGCACCGTATAATGCTCCGGTTAAACTCTTGGAAACGGGAAGATCGTTGAACAAATATAGAAACAACTCTTGTAAAGACCAGATAATCAGGGCAGAAGCAAAACCATAAACCAAATAATACGATATTTTTTTTCTCATAGGATGTTATAAAACCACGAAGTTTACAAAAAATGCAGCTATGTCCGCTATAATTCTTAATTAAGGCAGAGGTAAGCCTGCTGGACTAAGTGATGTGTTTATCAATTAGATTCCAGCATTTTTCTGGACGAGTATAAACTGGCAGCAGGAATTGGATGGGGCGTGTTCAGATTTGAATAAATCGCAGATTTCCATTAACCCTTGAAACGTTTCTTCCTCATAAACGAAGGAATATCGTAGTCTTGGGGGTCCATCTGATCAGATGACTTGTTTCCGCTTTCTGTGGATTCGTCAAGCTGATCAGGGTAATGTAGTGTCTGTTCGACTTTTTGTAAGCCAACTTGGTCAGGATCGAGTTCCAGTACTTCCTTTTCCGCTTTTTCGGTGTTTTCCTGTTGAGCTTGTTCGGAAAGGTCTTCAACAGGGTTGTCGTTGACTTGTTCCGATGTTTTATCAGGAACAGTGTTTCTTAAACTGTCTACGACGCGTAACGGTTTTCTATCCGGAGACCTGACGGCACTTTCATCCATGGGGTTCTCAAATCCGGTCGCTATAACGGTAATGACAACTTCGTTTTCCTTGCTTGGATCGGTCACCAGTCCAAAAATCACATCAGCATCTTGGTCGGCAGTACTTTGGATGAAGTCTGCGGCTGCTTCTGCATCAAGCAATGAAAATTGTTCGTCTGCCACGATATTAATGATGACCCCTGTTGCTCCGCTAATTGGTTTATCACTGAGCAACGGACTTGAAATAGCTTTTTTGGCTGCTTCTAATCCTCGGTTTTCGCCGGTACCAATTCCGGTACCCATAATCGCACGACCCTTGTTTAACATGACCGTCTTCAGGTCGGCAAAATCTAAATTAATTACTCCTTCCAGGTTAATCAGGTTTGTGATGCCACTAATTGCTTGTTTTAAAACGTCATCGGCGATGGAAAACGCCTCGTTCATGGTTGTTTTGCTTGAAGCAATTTCGAGCAATTTATCGTTTGGAATGACCATCAGGGTATCGACATGCTTTTTAAGCTCTTCGATCCCTAGTTCACCGATACGGGCTCTCTTACTACCTTCAAATCTAAACGGGGTGGTTACGACTCCGACAGTCAGTATTTTATGTTCTTTGGCGATTTCTGCAACGATTGGTGCAGCACCGGTTCCCGTTCCACCTCCCATTCCGGCAGCAATAAATATCATATCCGCGTCTTCCAACACGTCTTTAATGGCTTCGATGTCTTCCTCAGCTGCCATCCTCCCAATTTCCGGTTTCATACCGGCACCTAAACCTTTTGTGATTTGAGTGCCCAGCGGTAAAGTCGTATCAGCCCTTGAGGAGTTTAACACCATAACATCTGTGTTGGCGGCGATATAATGCACACCTTTGATTCCGTCTTGAATCATGCGGTTGACAACGTTTCCGCCACCGCCACCTACACCTACGACTTTGATTGTTGGTAATCCGGTTGGAATTGGTTGAGATTTAAAATTATCTACATCGATTACCATTTGAACTTCCTACATAGTTTTAAGTAATGTTACGATCCTTTGCTTTTTCAATACTGATTGTACCCGTATGATTAAAAAAGATCGAAAAAGCTTTTTACCATTTTTTTAAAGCCCTGTGATACTCGCTTTAACAGGCTATCACTATTATTGCTTTGTAGAATAGTTGATTCTTCATGCCCTGTTTTAGCTCCGTATTGAATTAATCCCACGACAGTAGAACATTCAGGAGCTTCAACCAAATCTGAGAGGCCTTCAACATTTGATGGCAAGCCTACCCGGACCGGCAATTTTAACACGTCTTCCGCTAAATCAGCCAGGTTTTTCATGTTTGCCGAACCACCGGTTAAAACGATGCCCGCCGCACATCCGGGACCAAATCCCGAGCTTTTGATTTCATTTTGAATCAGCTCAAATATCTCTCTGAACCTGGCATCTATCACTTCTGCCAACAAGCGTTTATCTATTATCCTTTCTTCCCTTCCGGCCAGACCCTTAAGATGAATGGTTTCGCCTTCCTGAACCCTGTCAACCAAGGCGACTCCATACTCGTGTTTTATTCTCAAGGCTTCGGATTTTGTGGTTCTCAGTCCAATAGCAATATCATTGGTAACCTGGTTACCGCCCAAAGGAAGTACACTAGTATGAACAATCGATCCGTTTTTGTATATAACCATATCGGAAGTTCCACCTCCGATATCAAGTAAAATCACTCCCAGCTCTTTTTCCTGATCATCAAGCACAGCCAGACTCGATGCAAACGGCTCCAATACGATATTTATCACGTTTAGATCTGCATCGTTGCAGCACTGCACAATGTTGGCAGCGGAGCTGACCGCTCCCAAAATCAGGTGAACTCGTGCTTCCAGTCGCTTACCAGCCATGCCGATGGGATCAATCACACCATCCTGTCCATCAACAATATATTCCTGCGTTAAAGTGTGGATGATTTCCTTATCCGGTGAGTTTGTGGCCCGGGCCGCTTCCACGACGCGCTGAATGTCTGATTCGGTGATGGTTTCCCCGGTGACGGCTACAACCCCTTCTTTGTTTAGTCCGAGTATGTGGTGACCGGCAATTCCGGCATAAACATTTTCAATTTCAATACCACTCTTGAGTTCACATTCTTCGACCGCTTTGCGAATCGACTTGACAGCAGATCTTATGTTGGTGACTACTCCCCTGTTGAGTCCCTCAGATTGGGAATTACCAACTCCTATTACTCGAAAATCTCCATCTTCATTGACTTCCGCAGCAACAACACAGTTCTTGGTGGTTCCTATATCTAATCCAACAATGATTCTTTTCTCGTCGTAAGATTCTTCCTGCATGTTATTAGTCAATCCGTTAAAAAAAAGGGGTTATATGTTGTTCTGTTGCCTTTGTTTCTCTGATGCTCTTCGATTTGTTATCAGGATGGGTTGAATTATACAACACCCTTTTTGAACCGTAGATAACCCAATAATTACAGAGTGATAAAAGGATTTCCCTAACTATATGAAATTTAAAGGCAATTTAATACCCAAGGAGCCGGCCATAAGCGGGCGTTATTTAATTTTTTCTTGTATGATTGTACAGATATACATCAACTTGGTAACAAATTAAACCGGAAAAGTCGAAATGTGATATGCAAGCACAGCTAATTCTCATCGATTTTCAGAGGATGTTTTAAATCAGACAATGAGTTTGCATAATCAGATTAATAATTCAATGGTTGAGCAATAGCGGGCATTTGCTCCTTGATGGAGAAAATACTGGCTTCATCAACTGCATCCTGCAAATATTTAAACCTGCCGATTCTTACCGAATACCATTTCTCGTTGGTAATTTCTTCGTTCACAATCTCCAGATAAGGAGCATAACCTTTTGCTTGAAATCTTTTGAGTTGCTTTTTTGCATTTTCCAGTGTGTACAGGCCTCCAATTTGAAACGAATAAGGGTTACTTGCTTTATCGGCTTTAGGATTAGCCTTTGATTTAAATACTTTCGGTATTTTTTTAAGGACAGGTTTTTCTGAAAGTGATTGAGAAGCTACCTGCGCGGACGCTTTTTGAGTCGATTTTAAAGTGCCGGGTGTTTGTGCAGTATTTTGCGAGATAACTTCGGTGATCTGCTGCTTACTTTCCTTTTTGGCAACTTCTTTTGAAATCCCCGGGTTATTGTTTGATTTAACTACTGTTGGTTCAGACTTTTTTTCAGCCATGACCGGGGCTTTTACCCTTTCCAGAAGTTTCTTGTTTTTTAAGATGATAATATCTGAATTCAGGTAAGGTGTGAGATTCCTTGCATTTAGAGCGGCATCCTTATATCGTCTGTAAGAACCGATCTTTACAAAATACCATTTCTTGCCTTTAAAATCGGAATCCTCGATATAGGGCTGGTAACCTTTTTTCTCGATACGCTTAATCAGGTTTTGTGCATTCGCTTTATTGACGAATGCGCCGAGTTGCAGCTGGTAGGTGTTTTTACTTGCAGGGGTGAGTCGTTGCCCGGATTTGGGTTTTACGGATTTTGTTTCTGATGTTCCGGTTTTAGGGGATGATTTTCCGGATAACTGTTGTGCCTTTTTGTGATCCCAATCCGTATGGACAATGCTGCCCGGTGTTCCCTCTTCTACAATCGTCTCAATGTAGTCATTACCGGATTCGCAGGAGATTAAGCCAACCAAGAGAAAGAGCAGGATGAATGGAAAAAGCCTATGTTTCATGTTATTGATGCCAAAAAAGGTAGTGAGAATCGTGACTTTTCAACCGGTTTGTATTTTTGCGCCAGGATTGTTGGCATTGTATCTGATTGGCTAAAAAAGAGAAATGACTTTTGTTGTTTTTCCACTACCTTTGATGCATCGTCATATCTTGTTTTTCAAAATCCGAATTTTGTGAGTAATGCGTCCACGTCTCCTTGTGAGCTTTTTTCTTTGTCTTCCTCATCCAAAGGACCTTTAAGGTTGGTCTCGCTGGCTTGATCAACTTCGATCAGCACCTGGCCGAAACGATCGATCAATTGTGCAAGGTCTGACTCTAATGATTTCAGCAGATTAATGACCTTGAAGATCACCTGTCCGGTTAAATCTTGGTAATCCTGGGCTATCAGAATTTCCGTCAACTTGTTTTGAGTATCGGTATTGTTGCCAGAAATATCTTTAACCTGGTTTATCACGGCTTCAATTGTTTTTACTGATTCAGGATCAAGAGAGTCGTTTGCAAGCACGGAATTTAGAGAATCGCTTATCCGGTCCAGTGTTTGTCCCTGGTCGGCAATTGTATCCATAATACCTTCGGTCAAATCCATCGTCTTGTTGGCTGCTTTATCGGTCATTGAAACGATCATTTGCAAGCGCTCCGACATTTCAACCACTTCCTGACTGGCAATCCTGCCCAAATCTTCAGGTATTCCCTCTCTGATTAACACCAGTTGATCATGAAATCGTCTAAGCAGCTTTCCGACTTCCTGAAACAACATGTTGTCGGTTGTCGACTCCAAAGATTTTAAAACCTCATCAGCTGCATTTTTATCAACCTGTTCAATGTATTGCAGAAAAGATTTAAGCTCAAACACGAGTTTTTCTAAAACATCTTCTTTGGCATCAGGAACGGATTCGATCAAATCTCTTAAGTTCTTTTGTAGTTCTGTTATTTCCATAATCAGCTGTCTGTTTTGGGTTAGTTTCCGAAGGTTTGCAAATTAACAGGTAATAAACACTGTGAGACTAAGGTCTGTTATACATATGAGCTAAGGTGAATAATATGGTGCAAGATGCCCGCATGATTTAGCTTGTCATGAATTTTAAAGTATCCGCAACATTTTTCTAGACCTTCCATCATCCGACATCAAACTGGTAAACAAAGGTAATAGATCTCATCGGTTTCACTTTAAGATCAAAGTTTTGAATGACAATCGTAATTGCTATGTCCATGATTTTTTTCTATTATTTGAGAAAAAGCAAATTGTAGATTTAAAACAAGGCATAACTTGCGTTAAGCTTATCCATAAAAAATGACCAAACCTTTTTTCTTTCCCTGTGATCCAACTGCTGAGCACGGGGTTAAAGGATCTTATTCGGTGCTCAAATACCTGTCCGAAACAGTTCATAGTATCAATGGTTGATAGCTTAGCACATTTTTAATCCACTTGCAGCGAATCGCACAAGAATCTTATAGCAATCCCTTTCAAAAGCAGATCATGCGGCAAAACAGACTGAATTATTTTTTATTCCTGTTGTTGGTTGGTATGTTCAATCCTTCACTAACAGCTACAACCCCGCCGACAGTTGAGCAGCAGGTCATTGCCTTGAACCGGCGGCTTGAGCAAAACCTGCTTCAAAGCAATAAACATCTTGAAAACAGTGAGTTTCATCAGGCCGAGGCTTTAACAACACAGGTGCTGGCAGACCTGGACTACTTGTTGGAAGCGACAATGCCCTTGGATGAAAGGATTAACAAGTTGATAGAAAAAGAAGAAATCATTTTAACTGAAACTAAAAAACTAAAAAACAGTAAACAAAGCAGATCACAACAAGAAATCTTGAATAAGATGCTTGAAGAGTTGATTTTTGACCAGGTGAAAAACAGGGAAAAGACCGAAACAGCCGCAGCTCTGACAAAAAAACAACTGGAGGCAATCCAAAACATAGCTTCCCAAGGTTCGGGTCAGCAGGCGGATAGATCAGAACAGGAAAAAAAAGTGCTTAATGAGGTGCGAGAGCTATTGATTGAAGCTGCTGATTTGCAGACTGTGGCCATTGATCACCTGGAAGAAGTAAGACTCAAGACAGCGCTTCAATTCGAAGCTGATGCTCTTGAAAGCTTGAAAAAAGCTTTGGAAAAACTGCGCCAACACAAGAAATCTCAATCGCAAGCAGGAAACAACCAACAGTCAGGCCAGCAAAAAAACGAACAGAAACAAGCTTCAGAACAAAAGCAGCAAGAGCAAACCCCTAAACAACAATCGGGCAATGAGAACAATCAGAATGAAAACACACAGGGGGACTCAATTCAAAAGAAAAAAATGGAAGCCGAAGAAGCATTGAAACAATTAGCCAAGCTGAGAAAAAAAGCCAGAGAAGAACAAGAGAGACGAAAGCGGGAATATGGAATTCAGGAATCCGAAGGTCAGATTCCCGTCGAAAAGGACTGGTGAGATGAGTCGTGAGCCAGTCTCTGTACTTGCGTTATACATCCATATTCCCTTTTGCGGTAAAGTATGTCCTTTCTGTTCTTTTGCTGTTTTGAAGGATAACCCGGCCCGACATCAGAAATATTTGGAATTACTCAAACTGGAATGGTTGTTGATATCTAAAACTTTACAGTTTGATTTTTCTTGTTTGAAGTCGGTGTACATCGGAGGAGGAACCCCTTCCAGGCTGAAGCTTGATGAATTGAACGGATTGGTGCATTGGATTAAACAAATCGGGAAAGTACCCGGAAATGCGGAATGGTCCATAGAGCTTAATCCGGAGGATGTAAGCGATGAATACGCACAGGAGCTGGTCTCATTGGGCTTCGAAAGAGTCAGTCTTGGTGTTCAGAGTTTTAATGATAGACATCTGCAAAGCCTGCGCAGGCAGCATCAGGCTGCACAATCAAGAAAATCCATTAAGGCTTTGTCAAAGGCTGGAATTGAGAACCTAAATATCGATCTGATGTTTGGCTTTCACGGGCAGACTATCGCTTCTCTTGCTGAAGATTTGCAGGAGACCATCGACTGGAACCCGAACCATGTATCGGTTTACAGCCTTACCATTGAACCCAAAACCGCTTTGAACAGAAATGCCTTGTGGAAAACCTGGATCGATGAAAATGAAGCTCTGATTGCCTCCATGTATCGATCTATTGTTGAAAAGCTGGAAAGGGCAGGTATCTTCCAGTATGAAGTCAGTAACTTCAGTCGAACCGGCTTTGAGTCCCAACAAAACCTGGTATACTGGCAGTGCAGGAATTACCTGGGATTGGGAGTAGGAGCCCATTCATACTGTAATACAGCCAGGTGGGGTAATGTAAAACGCTTGATTGACTATCAACGGGCAATTGAATCGGAAAACCTGCCAAGAGATTATTATGAAGAGCTGGACTCAACCATGAGAAGAGACGAGGATCTTATGCTGGGATTGAGGCTGAAGTCAGGAATTCCGCTTGATGAGTTTTTTCTGAAACACAAAATACCCGCAAGTGTTAAGTGGAATAACTACCTTGAGGCCCTTGAACAAAACATGCTGGTGGAACAATCTTCCGGTCAGTTGAAATTAACTCCCAAAGGCATGTTATTGGCTGATGAGATCTCAAGTTCTCTTGCTGCGACGTTATCCTGACGAATAAGCGTCACAAATGGATCATTTGTTATCCATGACGGTGATTACAGCCGGTGTCGCTCAATCCTTGATGCAACTCAATTAAAAACCTGCAAATTTGCGGCATATTATAGTCTGTTATAAATAGGAGCCTGCTACAGAGGGAAAATCACTCCATTTTAGAGTCTCACCTTGAGTCTGTAAAAACTCTGGCAATATATTATAGATAGGAAGCTGGTACTTGTTTTAAGCGTAAGTTAGGGCGAATGTACATTCCAAAAAACTCCTGGGGCATGGAGCCGATTTCGTGCAGATGAAGCATCGGCGGGTGTTAAAAGGGTATTGTTGATTTGGAGGTTGTTGGAAAGTTCATTGTTTTAACGGATTTTTTTGTTGAGGCAGCACTGGAACAAGCGCAAGTCATAATCGAGTGCCGTTTTGACATGAAAATTCTGTCATTTATGTGAATAAATATACATCTATAACTTTTTAGAAAAAAACCATGAAAATACATGAATATCAAGCAAAAGAGATCGTTTCCAAATACGGTGCAACCGTACCCCAGGGATATGTGGCAAAATCCGTAGATGAAGCCTTGGAAGCTGCCAAAAAACTTCCAGGTGAGGTTTGCGTGGTCAAAGCACAAATTCATGCCGGTGGAAGAGGAAAAGGAGGCGGTGTTAAGGTTTCCAAGGGTTTGGATGAAGTAAAGAAAAACGCTGAAAATATTCTGGGAATGCAACTTGTTACCAAGCAAACCGGACCGGAAGGGCAGAAGGTGAAGACTTTGTTGATCGAAGAAGGAATGGAGATCAAAAAGGAACTTTATTTTTCCATTTTACCTGATCGTGCGACTCACAAAGTTGTTTTGATTGCTTCCACAGAAGGTGGGATGAATATTGAGGAAGTTGCAGAAGAAACTCCGGAAAAAATCCTTAAGGAGTTTGTTGATCCCGCGATTGGTTTAAGGCCTTTCCAAACGCAAAGGTTGGCTTTTGGGCTGGGATTGGACAAATATGATCCAAAACTTGTGCGTCAGGCTTCCGCATTTATGATGAACCTATACAAAGCTTTCATGGCGAAAGATTGTTCCATGCTTGAAATCAACCCTGTCGTTATCACAGGTGATAACCGAATTCTAGCCCTTGACTGCAAGATGTCATTTGATGACAGTGCCCTTTTCAGACACAAGGATGTTGTAGAACTCAGAGATTTCGATGAAGAAGATCCTTCGGAAGTTGAAGCCAGCAAATTTGATCTGAACTTCATCAAGCTGGACGGTACCATTGGTTGTATGGTTAATGGTGCAGGCTTAGCCATGGCTACTATGGATATTATCCAACATTTTGGCTCTTCACCTGCCAATTTTCTGGATGTTGGTGGAACAGCAACAGAAGAAAGAGTTGAAGCAGCTTTTAAGCTGATTACCAAGGATCCAAATGTAAAAGCAATTTTTATCAATATCTTTGGCGGTATCGTCCGATGTGACGTGATTGCCGGTGGTGTTGTTGAAGCTTTTAAGAAAGTCGACCTGTCTATTCCTGTTGTTGTTAGATTACAGGGAACAAATGCTGAAAAAGCAGAAGAGATCATTAAAGGTTCTGGACTAGGAGACAAGATCATCATGGTTCCTGGTTTTGCAGATGCAGCGAAAAAAGCGGTAGAAGTTGCCAAATAACATAACGGGTTGAATTCAATTTGGAAAATATTCATAAAAGGTAAACATTATGAGCATATTTGTTAACAAAGATACAAAAATCATTGTTCAGGGAATAACTGGTTCACAAGGGGCACTGCATACTGCAGCTTGTCGTGCATACTGTGATACAAAAATTGTTGGTGGCGTTACACCAGGTAAAGGTGGTTTGGATCATGAAGGTGTTCCGGTATTCAATACCGTTAAGGCTGCTGTTGATCAAACCGGGGCGAACTGTTCCATGATCTTTGTTCCTCCCCCGTTTTGCGGTGATGCAATTCTGGAAGCCATTGAAGCAGAACTGGATTTGGTAATCGCTATTACCGAAGGCGTGCCAGTGACAGACATGATTGTTGTCGCAGAAGCCTTGCGTGGTTCCAAAACTCGACTGATCGGACCTAACTGCCCGGGTATCATTACACCCGGTGAAACCAAAATCGGTATTATGCCCGGTTTTATCCATAAGCAGGGTCAGATTGGCGTTGTATCCCGCTCCGGAACATTGACATACGAAGCTGTAGATCAGCTGACCAAAGTAGGTCTGGGCCAGTCAACATGTATCGGAATTGGTGGAGATCCTATCAATGGAACAAACTTTATCGATTGTCTGACAGCGTTCCAAGATGACAATCAGACCAAAGGAATCGTTATGATTGGTGAGATCGGTGGGACAGCCGAAGAAGAAGCGGCTGAATTTGCACAGCAATATGTAAAAAAGCCGATTGTTTCTTTTATCTGCGGTAAAACAGCGCCTCCGGGACGACGAATGGGTCATGCCGGTGCTATTGTAGCCGGTGGAAAAGGTACTGCAGCCAGTAAGATAGAGACATTGGAAGCATGTGGCATTACGGTAGCTCCAACTCCTGCATCTATTGGTGAGACAATGGCCAAAGTAATGGCTTAATTTATTCTTTAACGGAGGTTTTTATTTAACCTCCGTTAATCAGCCAAATCCCTCTCTTTCTTTCCTTCCATAGATAGCCCTCGCTTTTTCCCCTTTGTCTTTGAATCTCTCTGCAAACCAAAAAAGATACTATGAATCCGCATGTTTTTCTGTAAAATGGATTAAAATTATCATTGTATTTGTCAATGATATGACTTGTTTTAGTAAAAGCAGGAATATAGCGACCCGGAATACATCTATATTCTTGACAATTTCCCTAAAATGCTTTCAAATCAAACCGTAGTTAAGCGACAATTGACAAAGGTGTAAAAACATCAAGAAACACAGCTTAGTGCATACATAGCGGCAGCGGTCTTTTAAAAATGGCCACAAGCCAACTCACAATGCGGAGATAATCAAAATCCTGTTCTAATCCTGGAGGTGCGAGCGTGTTAAAAGAAAAAATGGCAAAAGGTCCCAACTTCGTCCATCCTGAAAAGCCAAGTGCTGTTGGTAGCCGAAACAGTATCAATCGCGATAATCGGGATGAATATCAAGAGGCATCACTTGTTGTTGACGAGGAGATTGATAAAATTCTCAATCACGTAAAAGCGACTCTACCCCCTGAAGTTTTGGATAAACTGGATGTGATGGGAGGCATCAAGGATAAAATCCAAAACTATTATAATCAGAACCTTCACAATATGCATAACCGCTACATGGTTACCGTTGAAGATGAGCTGAAAAAAAAGTACAGGGATTTAATCGATAAAGAAGAATACAACCAGTTAAATAGGTATACTGCCAGGAATATCTCCGAGATTTTGGATAAAATTGGAGGCGAAGATCAGTTTAACACTGCCGAGGTTGAAAAATCGGTTGCTAATGTTTACGGTCATTTGCAGGGACATATTCAAAGAGGTGTTGCGGAGATAGAACAGTCCACCAACGCTTTGTTGAGGCAAAAGAACGACGTCGGTTCTTTTATTCGAAAAGAAAATGCTTATGCGATTGTTAAATGTGCCTTCAAAAACAATGCGCTAAAACCAAAATCAGTATTTGACGTAAAACTGGCGATCAATATTCTGGATTCGGAATTGATCACTCCGATATTTCACTACCAAAAATCAATTCAGCATCTGCTAAAAGAGACCATCGCATCTCATATTCAACAGAAGATCGATTCAAAAATTGAAGAAGTTAACTTCAGACGTGTGGATGGAGGTCAACCGGAATTGGATGGTGACCAGAAATTCCTGGAACGCATGAAGGCATTGGAAGAGCATCTGTCATTTGACGATGATCCGAATGATGAAAATGCAAAAAGATATGATTTTGTTGCAAAGCGCTTTATCGATGCATTAGCAGCCAGTGATCTGGAAATGAACGATCAAAGCATAGAAGATCAAAACATGCGTGATGCGGTAAAGCTGTTGATCGAGAAAGAAAACATTCAAAACCAGGGTTTTAACAGGGTTGTCAATGCACTGACTTCAATCCTTGATGTGAGTAAGATGGGATACCAGTTCATTGAAAACTATAAGAATGCCCGGGTGTGTGTGATTAGAGAATATGAAATCAAAGATAAGAATCATATCCCTGATGAGTGTTTCAATATTCGCCTAAGCTATCTGGATAATGATCAGTTAAAGCAAATGCGTTTGGCGTATGACAGGCAACTGGAAGCTATTTCTGATGAAATCAACAAAGTAGCAGAGGTAGTCGAGCAAATTTTCCAGGACTGGTGCTATGAAAATGGGATACAAAACTATGAAAATGTATCCCAGGAAATCCTGAAGGTTGGAAAGAAAGGACGTAAGAAGTGGTGGGAATTCTGGAAATCCGAAGAAGCTATTGTCGATGAACAGGATACCTTGTGGAACGAGCTGACTTTCATGGAAGCTTTCGCCAACGAAACAGATACAACCACCAAGCGTCACCATTCCCAGTTGCTGAAAGCCCAGCTGAAAATTATTAAGCAGAAAGTGTTAAAGATTTATGGAAACCAGCATCCTCGTGAGCGCTTCATCATTGAAGAACGAATTAATTTCCTCGACGACAACTATCAGGAACTGTTTTCAAAGATCAATCCTCATCATATTCAACAAGGTCTGGTGCTGGATGTTGACATTACATCGGTAAAACAACAACGAACCACGATGAGTTCGATGTCTAACGTTCTCAATGAGTTCCTGTTCCAGGTATCCAGAGGTTTTCTGGATCAAGCGGTGGAAGCATACGCTGGAAACAGGCCTCGATCCATTATCAGTGAGGATATTGACAGGAAGTTTACCTCGGTCTTGCAGACGATGGATAAAACATTGGAGGATGTGGAAGCTTAAACGGTTTTCGGTATCTCAAAAAAAAGGCACCCCTTGCCGGCAAGTGGGTGCCTTTTTTTTCATTAAATCAATGTATTTAAATCATTCTACGATAAAACCTGATTATTCTTGCTTCAATTCCGTCCAGATTTTTTGATTCAGGTGGTGAAAAAAAGACGATTTGAAAGTCAATAATATCATTAGATTCGAATTCCTTCAATGAATTAGACTCCCTAGATTGACTTAATAGCATTGATTCAATTTCAGCTTTTTTTAATGATTTCAATTGATCATCATCCAATATGGTTCCAGCATAACTCACAGATAATATTTTCTCGTCTTTATCTTTCTGATTAAGATATCCATTGATTTCAATGCTGCTAACTTTTATATTTTCGTCGTATAAATTATATACCTGTCCGGTAAGCACATAAATATGTTTTTGTGTGTATTTGTTTTTGATATACCTACCATTTAGCGGCTCTAAAACTGCAATTTTTGATTTGGTACTAAATGATTCGGTTACCGGAGCTGTAAAAGTCTGATCATTTTGCAGTTCCATGACGACATAGGCAAGTGAGGCCAAAAGGACCACTATCAATCCCCAAATCAACCATAAAAAAATGTTTCTTTTGCTCTTCCCGGGTTTAACGGTCTTCTTTTTTTTGGGTTTCTTTTTTTTCTTTTTCGCCGCTTTATCCAAATCATCAAGTACCAGGTCATTTTCTGTTTCAAGCCAGGACTCGGCGGATTCTTCCTTTTTCTCCTTTTTATTATCTTTGGGGTCGAGAAAGATTTTGTATTTATGATCTTCCGAGATTTCATTTATTCCCAGGTCGTCATCTAGCAATTCATCTTCCTCACCATTGGTGAGCTTGATGGACTCAAGGTATTCCTCGTCGGCGTTTTTCCCTTTCTTTTTTCCTTTTTTTTCTTTAGCACTGACATCTCCAAACAGGTCATCGACCTTAATTTCACTTCCTTCCGGAATATCTATGTTGTCCAGGCCGATATCATCGGTTCCCAGATCTTCTTCATAAGCCTTGGCCGAAGGAGATTCTTCAAGTATGTCATTGTCATTTGAACCAGATAAAGAGAAAAGATGTCCACATTTCCCGCATTTTGCTTTGGTTGTTTCTCGGGTTATGGAACTCAAAGGAACCGAATACTGCGTACCGCATGAGTCACACTCAATAAACCTCCTGGGGGACTTTTTTTGCAGTTCATCCTGTTCTTCGCGGCCTAAGGGAATGAGTTCCGAGCAACTGGTACAGCGAACTGCAGAATCCTTTTGCGGTATTTTGTTTTCATCGATCTTAAATGTTGTCTGGCAGTTCTGGCATTGAATAAACATCGATTCCCTATCATTCGGATGAGTGTTTTACTGGAAATGCTTTTTGATCTCCGGCTAACAAAGCAATTGAAATCATTTAAACAGCCAATGAGCAGTCAATTTGCGAATCCCAACTACGTTACTGATTGAGAACAAGACGATTGATCAAAGGTGTTATACTTCTGAAGTTTTAAGACAATGTTTCCTCAAATCGTAAAATAAATCAACTTGAAATGCAAAGACTATCTTCTTTACAAGGTTGAAGGGAATTGGAAATACGATGAAGCACTTGATTAAAAACTAAAAATATCAGATGCATGTGCCTTAATCTTAACTCATTTTAAACAATATCCATGAACCTGATCAATTGGCCGGATTTTCTGAAGCTTCAAAGGTATGGTGGTTTTCAGCCTCTTTTTCCAAACTGGAAATTGAACAGGAATCGCGACCGGGCATTCCTTAGGTAGAGCCTGAACGGAAACCCATCAATTTCCTGCAAGAAAAGACTTAAGAAGTAGATTATGCTTCGGTCGTTTGTGGCCTTCAGTGTTCAGCAATCAGCTAGTCATTTATTTGATATTTAGTCTTTTTTGTCTGAATGCTGATAGCTGATAGCATGTTAAACCTCAAGATGAATCTGCATGATAGCATCAAAGCGGAATAAGGATATAAAATGATCTTCTGCCAAAACTACCCATTACTTCCGCACCACCCATACGGGCGTTATCCAAACACCCAACATTAATTCTGCAGTAGTTCATGATGAGATTCATAGAACCGGCAGTGATCTACTAATGATTAAGAATACGTTCGGCTTACCGGTTGAGCTCAATGGATTTGATCTTGAATTGATTTTAAAGTTGATCGTAAATTGTTTTAAGTTACATTTTAGGATCGGTTTCAAAGATTCGTGATATTAAATTAAAAAAATTTCCCGCTTTATTTATTTATGATGTCGGAAATACTCCACTATGCCTGACGAATCTCCAAACTGGTCATGGAAGTTCATAAATAACAAAGTATTATATGTATAAAGTTTTAAGGACAGTCATAATTATATTGTTGCTAAGATCAAGCCTTAGCTGTTACTTTATATGTAAGAGCCGTATCAATTTGGTGTCTTCAGAACAAAGCTGCGATAATTATGGTCTTTTTTATGCATGATGCTCGGGCATGAAAACAATAGGAAATTGTGAAATACCGTAATAATAATCCATTGGAGCAGTAATATGAAAAAGTGCAGGGCTTTTAGATCCTTATTACTTGCCGCATTTTTTGTAAATTTTTGCTTGGTTTCGACATTATTTTCCCAGGTCGCGCTGTTGGAGCAAAACTTACTAAACGATGTTTCCATCACCAGTGAAGATGGAAAACTATCCCTTGTATTCAAAGGTACGATCAAAACGCTAGGGCGTGCGGATGTCGCTATCAGCAGAACGGAGGGATCAAACCAGTTTACGATCTCGTTTTTAAATTCCCTCTGGGACGTCAAAGATATGAAGACTGTCAGCAGGCGTTTCAAGGAGACTGATCCGGTCAAAAGCATGGTAATAAACAATAGCATCTCGAAAGATATCGGCAGGGAAGGCATGTTTGTTTTAACCGTTGACGTCGAAGGAAACGAGAATCTGACTCCCGAACTTGCCTTGCCTATTTCTTCCAGCGAAGTAAGAATTTTACTAAAGGGCAGGGTGACCAAGGCAATGACTGCCCAAACCCTGGCCAGGGAAAGAGAAGAGGCTGCCAGACTCAGGGCGGAAATTCAAAAACAAAAGAGATTGGCCCAGGCAACGGCAAAAGAGTCTGTTGAGGCCATCCTCCAAAGGTATCGCAAACCGAGTATCATGCAGATTTCGATTTTTAATGCCAGCGGATACTCCAAAAGAGCCTATGGACTCTCCGTGTATTTGGGTAAATTAAAAAAGGAACATATTGAAGAATCCTTGGGAATGAAAATGGAGATTGTAAACATTTCAAATGCACGGGATAAAAAACATCAAATCTCAACTATTTATTTTAGAAATAATTATTTAAAACCAGCTTTGTTTTTAGCCAAACTGATTAAAGGTGATCAAAGAGTAGTTCCACTGCCGGATCAGCAAGAGCGACAGGGAGTGGATATCGAAATCTACCTTGGCAAGGACTATAAATAAGCTTCCAGCTGCAAAACATGTATTGTTTTCCGAGATCATAATCGAATCGAATCGAAACCATATCTTTCGGGACTCGCGATGAAATCAACACGTATTACCCTATTATCCGTAATTGGACTGATGATATTTATGGTCGGTGATCTGGCAGCCGTACCAAACTACACCGATAAGGAAACTGCCTTAAGGCTCGCCAGGGTCCTGGATGAGGGATCTTTTGGTCGATATACCATTACATCAACCTATGTTCAAAACGAAGACATTAATAACTTTTATATATCTGTCATTTTGAGTGATGGTAGTTCGAAGAAGTGGTTTATTAATCAAATCTACAAATGGGCCAGGGAAGATCGCCTTACATTGACTGGAAACAAAGCGTTACTGTTTCCTGATCCGGCTGATTCAGCTTTTAAGATTCTGGATAAAAACTCATTTCACAAATTGGCTTTACAAGCGAATGTGTTCGTCAAGGATTTTGAAGTGGGCGACCCCCTTTATGGCAAGCAGTTTCGATTCAGAATAAAGAGTTTCAGCTTGATTTCTCCGAACGAAACAGCCTTCGGTAGAGACAAAACCGGCAGCAAGTATCGCTACATTTTGGATCTTTATAACGGTAACCGGGAACTTTTGACTTACGAGGATGCATACAAAGCACAACAGGGGAAATCTTTGATTTACGAGAACAATTTCCAAGATACCACGTTTGAAAAAGCGTATCATGTTACCCGTATTCTTCCTCGATCAAAAGGACCGTCTGTCAATGGTGTTTCACAGTTCGGAATAGAAATACACTTTAATCAATCGGTAGATCTTTTAGGCGAACACTTTCCTTACATTATCTATGAAAAAGATACGGTTGATCCCAGAACCCGCAAACATCGCCGGGAATTTTTCATTGATTTTACGGTTCCCAACAGCGAGGAAAGATTTGAGGTCAAACCTATTAAAAACCTGGAATACCTTTACAATATTCATGTGATCAAAGATCCTAAGTTCCCGAAAAGGCTAGTGCTGAGATCATCCCTAAATCCTTCTGTGATGGATATACCTCCTCTGGTGTATAAAAACGGAGAAAACACAGTTTTTGTTAACTTTTTTAATTTGGTTGACCAAAGTGTGTTGAGCCGTGGTATGCTGTTGGAAGCTAAACATAGGAAAGAGGCTGAGCAAAGCTCCGTTAAGGAAATCAAGATTGAGAAGGTTATTCAAAAAGATTCTGATTATAGCAGAGCATATATTGCCGCCACTGAGCTTCATAAGGAATCACAAGGAATAAAAGAGCCTGTACCAAGAGTTTTAAAGCTGGTGAACAGTATAAAATTATTCGAGAAAGCGGCCCTGCTGGCAGGTGAGGATTCTCAACTTTATGCAGCCTTAATGCAACGCAACAAGCTGCGGAACAATGTGATCGTTATATCATTAGATTACGTTAAGGACAGACTGGCCACAGAGCAGGTGGGCGGATCCGAAGCAAGCGAATTGATCAGTATGTTGGATCAGGCTGAATCTTATTCCAGAAATCAACAGGTAATTAAGAATATTGAATTGATGAGAGAAAAGCTTAATTCGATTCAATAATCCCATCCCGACAAAAAAAAATAATGGAAGCGTTGCCGAGTAACAAAGTTACCATCTCCCGTTCGGAGTTTCTGGAAAGTTTTGTTCAACTGTATCATGCCATAAAAGACTATGATGAATTAATCAATCTGGTATCGGATGACAAGTCGCTGGATCCCAAGGATATCAAAAAGATAGTTCAGAGTCGCATCAATCAGCTTGAGTTTGGCAGTGTCAATGTCAAGGCGATGGAGATTCTAGGCACCTACCTTAGGTTTACCTTAGAGAAGTTCAAAGGGGATAAGTTAACCTTTCTGATTCCCGATAATCTGAACGACGATTTTTTTTCCCTTAATGATGGATTTTTAGATGTTTCCAAAACCATTCAGAAAGTGGAAGAAGACCTGAGGGAAATTGAGGAAAAAGTATACTATCTGGTGCGTTTGTTACCCCCGCACAATGTTGACAAAATCCGCCTCTTGTTGAAGACGATTGCAAGCTTTTTTAAGTCGATCGTCCGCAGGGATTTTGATGACATGGATAATCATATCAATCACATGCATCATTTGACCGCCAGCAAGGAGAGTTATTTTGTCATTAATGACATAGGCAGGATGGTAAGGGATATATACAACTCCCTGCAGGATTTTAGTTCTCACGTAAATGTAGAAGAGATTGCACCGAACCTTGTCGGCGAAATGCCCGATGCTATTGATAAGCTTAATCTGGTTATCAAACGCATGGAGGAGTCAGCGAATTCAACGTTGGATAAGGCTGAATCCCTAATTGAGAAAAACAGCAAAAAAATGGCGGCCAACAAAGAGCTGGTAAAATCATGCGGTGATATTATCAGTCAACTGAAAGCCGTGAAAGAAACACATCCGGAAACAGCCGCCAAACTTGATGAGGTGATTGGAACTGTCGAGGATGAACTGGTCAAAAGTCTTGAAGAAAGAGGCCGCATGCTGAAAGAGGATGAAGGCTTTTTCTTTGATATCATTGCTGCTCAATCATTTCAGGATATAACCGGGCAGACCTTAAAAAAGATCATTAATTTTATTGAGCAGTTGGAATTCAATCTCTTGCAGATCCTTCAAAAATACAGCGGTCGTACCACAGGTACTTTTCAGGAAGCAGCCTCATCCCAGGAGGTATCACCTCTCGTTGGCAAAGAAACCAATGACGGCATTGTTTTATACGGTCCCCAAGATAATAAAGAAGCTAGAAAGGAGATCGCCAAACAAGATGATGTCGACAAAGTACTTGCAGAATTTGGCTTCTAGGACATCCCCTTTACTCTTCGGAAATAGACATAATCTCTTTTCGTCCGGTTGTCAGTTTCGGAATTCGACCGGGAGATTTGGGCTTGGCCTTTCCAGCCATTAACTTGCTTGCTTCCAACTCTTTTTGATAGCGAACGAATTTATCCTCATGAGCCGTTGGCGGATTACCCTCGACAGGTTTATTTATGCTTTGCGAAGGTTTTTTCTTTTGCTGGTAGGCGGTTGACTGATTTGCACCGTTTTTGGAAATGTCGGATGTCTGCCTGGATTTTATAAATTTAATACCAGTCAGCTTCTTAAGAATTTTTCCAATTCTGTACGATTCTTTTGGCAGGTTATCCATTGATGTTTATTTTTAAACCCGAGAGCTGTCGGTATTTATCGACGACTTCACCAAACTTGGTATCGGGTATTGTTCTGATGACATTTCCGGTTGCTTTGTCCACAACGTCTACATAATATTGGCCACCTTCCTGGCGTTGATAGAATTTCATTTCACGCCATTGAATATTCTCTCCGATTAATTTCTGGACGGCTTCAGGGTTATTGATCGCAGATTTTTCCAGTTCAATTCGTTTGGTTGGACGTAAATCTGTTCTGGTTTCCTTCGTTTTTTCGATATGTCGGGTTTCCTCCTCTTTTGGTTCTGCCTTCCCCTTTTCTTTCATATCATAGGGCATGGCTTTGTTCACCGGGACATTTTCCGTTTTCATCTTGATCTCCTTGAATTAAAGCTGACTCTTCATGCTTTTTAATGGTGCCTTGTGCATGGGAGCTTTTTTCCGATAGTGATGAATAGTATTGTTTTGTGCGACATATCTTGAAAGTTTTTTGCCCATCCCCAGTCTGGAGCGTTCTTTTTCATACCTTTTTTCTGCGTCTTCCAATTTGGACAATGCGGCCTGGTTATTCTCTTTTATCGAGTCTAGCAAGGTGCCGATGCTGACAAGCAGTTCCTCTTCCTGACCCGCAGCTTTGATGCCGGTTTGCCTTTCCCTTGTTGAAATAGCCTGATCGTTAACTTCAAGCATGTTCAGCAGATCCGAACGTCTGGCAATACTGGCTTCTTCCTGCTCGATATCGCAAGCTGAACGAATCGAAAGCACAAGGAGATCATCCAACAAGGACTTCTTTTTCTTAACCAGCTCTCTTAATACAATATCTTTCATAGTATTTAATCACAACCATCTTACCGCTATTTTCCAATACAAAACTTTGAAAAGATTTGATTTAACATATCATCGGGAGTCGTTTCCCCCACTATTTCTCCCAGTGCCGTCAAGGTTTGGGTTAGATCCACGGCAAATAATTCCTCTCCAACACCTGATTCCAACGAAGCCCTGGCTTGTTGAAGCGCCGCCAGAGCATTTTCTGCGGCTAGCTTTTGCCTGAGATTAGTAAGCATCGTATCTTCTATCCATTTACCTTTGCTGCCGGAAATAAAATCATAAATTTTCTTCCTCAACTTTTCGATATCGTTCTCTTGAAGCGCAGATATTTCTATACTATCATTACTCTGCCATTCATCAGGTAAGGTGATGGATTGATCCGGCATCAAATCCTTTTTGTTCAGAACGATTAAAATGGGAATGGTGGATATATCAATATATTCAGCCAGTTTGATGCTAAAGGATGGATTGCTGATATCGATTACCCATAAAATCAAATCCGCCTTTTGAATCGCGGAAAATGCCCGCTGAATCCCTTCTTTTTCTATTTCATCAGCCGTTTCATGAATACCGGCAGTATCGATCAGGGAAGCCGGAATCCCATGAATGGTGCACGATTCTTCAATGGTGTCCCTGGTTGTTCCGGGTGCCTGATTGACAATCGAACGAGACTCCTCCAAAAGCCCGTTCAATATCCTGGATTTTCCGACATTAGGTTTACCTGCCAGGACAATTTTGTAGCCTTCCCGAATCTTGATACCTGTTTCCGCTGAGAGAATCAGTCGCTGCAACTCATGCTCCGCATCTCTCATTTTTTGCAGAATGTCATCAGTGTGAGTAAAAACGGTATCTTCCTCGGGAAAATCGATCCCGGCATTTACCAGCGATAACATCCATGTGACCTGTTCTTTGATCTTTTCGATCTTTTCGTACAGCTTGCCTTTCAACTGATTAACGACCATATTCAATCCCAGTTGACTTTGGGCTTTGATCATATCGTTGGTTGCTTCTGCCTGGGTCAGGTCGATTCTTCCGTTTAAAAAAGCTCGTTGGGTGAATTCTCCGGGAGCGGCCAGTCTTGCTCCTAAATCCAGAATAAGCTTCAGGATGGCATTGGTGATGAAACTACCTCCATGACAATGAATTTCCACCACATCTTCCACCGTGAATGAATGCGGCTTTTTCATGATGCAAAGCAAAACTTCGTCGAAAGTTTTACCTTCGGCTTCTATCCAGCCGTAGGTCATCGTTCTGTCTTTGATCTGTTCAAATGAAGGCACTGCTTTCGGTTTGAATATCCGGGCCGCCAGTGTCAAGGACAAATCCCCGCTGATACGGATAATACTGACTCCCGCTTCTCCGGGTGCTGTTGCTATTCCGGTGATCGTGTCATTAAAATCTGAAGTCATGCTTACCGAATTGGATTCAGATTCTTTGTTATTGATAGTGAGTGTTTGAACGAAAACTAGTTTAAACCATACCAATAAAAGCTTTAAGAGCAGCTTGATGCTTCGTGGTTCAATGCTTTCAGCTCTCAGCCGGCTTTTGCTTGAATTTTCAATGTTTTATGCTGAACGCTGAAAGCTGACAGCACGTTAAGCTTCAAGCTGAATTCCGGTATCTAGCACAAGGCTGGATAAGGGTTTAGCTATTTTTCGTTCAGACACCAGTTATTGATTGCGATTGGTATGTTTTCAGAATACAACTCGCCTTATTGAATGTCTCGTACAAAAATCTCCCGATATTCATCAAGGTAGAGTTCGGATAATTGAGCTTGTGAGTCTTGTCTCATATTTTGGACTATCAGTTTCTGCAGGGTTCTGTTTTTCTGAAAAAGGCTGCGAACAGCATAAAAGTGTTTGTTTTTTCTATCAAAACAGCGTCTAACAGAATTAGCCATGTAGTTTGAATCTTCAGAAGAGTACCAGGCGTAAAACAATTCGCTTTCTTTGCGGGTTTTGTAGTAAGAGCGAAACAGCTCCTTGGCTCGGTTATGGAAAGCAAATCCTGCGTCCAATCGGGTTTCGGCGCATTCA